>JBKDZK010000893.1:0-10593 GCA_047971205.1 Draconibacterium sp. | reverse complement strand
GTTCTTGATGCTATTCTGGGCTGGCAATATTACAGTACCGATTCATTGTTTCAGCAACATGTATTTGAAACAGCGCATGATTTAATTCGTCGTGATCGTAACCATCCGTGCGTGATAGGCTGGGAAGTTTCCCTAAATGAATCGTGGATGGACGAGCCGTTTATTGATAAGCTGCATGAGATTGCCCATACTGAATACCCGGGTGACCGGTGTTATTCGGCAGGCTGGCAGAAATATGGTTACGATATATTTTTACAGGCGCGGCAACATCGGCTGGGGCATTACTCTGATCCTGAGAAACCGTATGGTGTTTCCGAATACGGCGATTGGGAATATTATGCAATGAATGCCGGACTAAATCAGGATGATTGGGGCGATTTATTACAGGATGAACGTTCCAGCCGTCAGCTTTTGTCTGATGGCGAAGTGCGGCTTTTACAACAGGCAACCAATGTACAGGAAGCGCATAATGATAATTTTAATACTTCCGCTTTTGCCGATGGTTACTGGGTGATGTTTGATTACAATCGTGGCTATTCCCCGGATTTGGAAGCCTCGGGTATTATGAGCATCGACCGTTTACCAAAGTTTAGTTACTACTTTTACCAGAGCCAGCGGGGAGCTGATGAGATTTCAGATAAATACTTAAGCGGGCCAATGGTGCATATTGCCAGTTGGTGGACTCCGGAGTCGCCACTAAATGTGCGGGTTTTTAGCAACTCTGAAAAGGTTGAGTTGTTTTTGAATGGGAAAAGCCAGGGAAAACAGAAGCCGGATCAAAACAGCATCAGCAACAATTTGGCACATCCCCCTTTTACTTTTCATTTAGCAAAATTTGAAGCGGGGGAATTATCAGCAAAAGCTTATATTAACGGGGAAGTAGTAGCGGAACATTCTGTGAAAACTCCTGGTGAATTAGCAAAAATCAATTTGAAACTGGATGAAAGCGGCAAAAAAGCCACTGCCGGTTGTAACGATGTATTGTTTGTTTATGCAACGTTAGAAGATGAATCAGGAACATTAATTCGTAAAAATGATGTTCCGGTTTTGTTTTCAATAGAAGGAGATGCTGAACTGGTAAGTCCTGCCGAGATTCCAACTGAAGCTGGTATAGCTTCCGCTTTAATTCGTTTTGGAGATTTGACAAAACCTGTTTTGATTACAGTGAAAAGTAAAGATGAAAAATTGAAACAACAGATAACTGTTTTTCCTGAAAAATAAGACAGAAGTGTGAGAGATTATATCTAGTCTCATTACACTTTACTATGTTTTTTCTGAAAATTAAGTAAGGTTTGTTATAAATTGAAAGATCAATCGTCAAATGTAGCAGATGACGTCCGAAGAGTTTAAAAATACGGTGATTCCATTTTCCCGGAAGTTGTATCCGATGCTTTTCCGAATTCTGAAAGATGAGGAAGAAACGCGCGATGCATTGCAGGATCTGATGGTGAAATTGTGGAACAAGAGGAACGAACTGCAAAATTGCTCGAATCCTTCTGCCTACATTATAACCATTGCAAAGAACCACAGCTTTGATCTTTTAAAAAAGAAACGGCCATTACGAATAGGCGGAAAAGAGGAACAGAAGATCAGGGATTTGCGGGAAGAGGACAGCGGAATGGAAACCCGGGAACGTTATTCGCATGTACGGAAAGCCATTGATGTATTGCCGGAAAAGTACCGGACCGTTATTCAGCTGCGCGACATTGATGGGATGGAGTTTGATGAGATCAGTGAAATGACCGGATTTGAAGTGTCTTACGTGAGGGTAATCCTTTCGAGGGCACGCCAGAAAGTGAAAGAAGAAGTTGAAAAAATGTACGATTATGACCAGACGAGAAGAACTGTTGGAGAAATATTATAGAGGAGAATCATCGCTGGATGAAGAGCGGGAGTTAAAACAACTCGTACCTGAAAATGAATTACCGGATGCTGAACAGGATATGCTGGACTTTCTCGGACAAGAGGCCGTTTTACCCGATGGTTTGGAAGAAGAGCTAATGGGAGCCATTGAAAAACGGAGGAACCGTTTGTTCAAAATAAGACGCCTGACAAGCATGGGATCAGCGGCGGCGGTTATTTTAATTGTACTGACAGTTTTCCTGGATGTCCGGAATAAGCGGATCAGTAAAATGGAGAACGACTTTCGGATGATGGAGCAGGCCTTGCTCCAGGTTTCAGAGAGCCTCCAGCCCGAAGAGCAAAAACAAATGCTGGTACTTTGGGTGGACGACGATGTGGAGATCGTTATTAATTAGAAAATGCAAACCGGGTACTGCAGACCTGGTTGCCAACAAAATAGAATAACAAATTAAAAAATAAGGCAATGAAACGATTGATTTTAATAGCGTTTGTACTGCTGCTTTCGGCAGGTGTTCAGGCGCAGGATACGCAACGGTTTTTTGAAACCCTCACCGGAAAGTATGCCGATAACGACGGTTTTAGTGCCAGCATGCTGACCAGTGATATGTTTGATCTTTACCTGAAACGAAAAAAGCTGGATGAAACATCGGAAGTGGCGGCTGCCCTGAAAAAACTGGACCGGATTATGGTGGTTTCCCAAAGCAAAGTCGGACTGGGAATGGAAGCCTTGAGTACAGGTGTCAATAAAAGTGAAAAGCCAAAGAACGAGAGTCTGGAGGTGTTGCACGGTGAGTTGCTGAACCACTACAAAGGAGGCGGATTTACCTTGCTGAAAACCGAAAAGAGAATGGGTGAAGATGTGAAGGTTTACCTGAAAAAAGAGAACGACAAGATTAGCTCGCTGGCTTTAATTACCAACTCGTCGGCGGTAACCTCGCTCGTGGAACTGGACGGAGATATTGATCTGGCGAATGTGGCTTCTTTGAGCTCTGCCCTGAATGTACGGGGGCTGGAGAACCTCAATAAAATTGATAATAGGAGTTCGTATTATTTGTATGGAACCGGTGCTTCTGAATATTTCGACCAAGGCAGGATGGAAGTGATAGAAGAGCGAGCCCGCGAAATGGCCGAGCGGCAGGTGGAACTTTCTGAAGAACAGGTAAGGCGTATTCAGGAACGGACAGAAAAGCAGGCGCAAAGAGAGATGGAAGTGGCCGAAAGGTACCGTGAAATGGCCGAGAGATACCAGCGCGAACCTATTTTCCTGAATTACCCGGGTGACAGCACGGTTTATTACCTGAACGGCAAAAAAGTGGAGGCTGATAAAATAAAGGACCTGAAAAAGCTGGATATCAAAACCATCGATGTGAAAAGAGATGATAAAAACAATGGAATCACCATTGTTAAGATTACCACGAAGTAACGCAAACTGACAAGCATAAAAAAGGGCGGATCATTCTTTTTTGATCCGCCCTTTTTGTGTCTTTTATCTTTGCTATTGCAAGTATTTCGAATAAGTGATGATTAGCTTTATTCCGTCGGGTTGATCAGCCCCGTGAAGTACTATGCGGTTGGCAAAATCGGGACGCTGTCCGGTTGTCAGGTAAAAGCCCTGGTTGCCAACATATTCTTCTTTACTAGGATCGGTTACATCGATAATCCTCTGTAAGTGCTGTGTAATGTTAAAATGGTAGGTGTAATCGCTTCGTAAATAACCATCAAAATAAAACGAATTAAAGCCGGCGTCAACGGGGAGCCTTTCATCTCCGTTTTTATCAACGTACGTAAGTATTAACCGCGATGGCGGCGCATATTTATCCTTTTTGCTGGCAATGGTATCGATCTGGAAAACCAGCTCTGCTTTGTTAATAGCAGTTTTGGTCGAGTCTTGCCATTGCAGAAGGTTATCAATATAGATCTTTGATTTTAATCCGCCTGTAGGCTGAATATAGATGTGTTCCTGTTGCTCTTCTTCCTGATCCAGGCTGTTTTCAAAAGCAGTACCCGAATAGTCGTGTGTAATGCTACTAACCCTGGCGCTGTACTGCGTAATTCTGAAAACCCTTGAAAGCGTATCCGGAGTGAGTGTGTCCACTTCGTATTTGTGTTTGTTCTCGTCGTTGTTGTAATAAACTGCCAGCACCGACCCGTTGAATTTAGAAGTTGGTACTGTTTCAATCGAAAGCAGGGTTCCGCTTGCCGAAGCTGCCAGTTTTTCGGCTTCAACATACAAGCCTTTAAAGAGGCTCAGAAAAGCTGTGTTGGTTGACAAGTCAAGCGAGTCGGCCGTTACAATTCTATTTCCAAGTGCGTTATCGATCGGAATTTTCAGGTACTGGTACAGCGTGTCCTGCGAGGCAGAATCCAGTTCCACTTTGGGTGTAAAAGTGAGTTCTCCCAACAGGCTGTTGGAAGCCATCATTTTCAAATCGGTTTCCTGGGTGTACTTAACGTCCGGATTCAATGGCTCTGTTAGTTCGTAAACTTTCAGATTTTGCGGTGTAATGGTATCTCCGTAAATAATCCTGTAATACAGAAACAAAAAGGTAGAGTCGGCCTCCGGGTTGCTGCCAAAATCGGGATACGAAGTAAGCCTGAACTGCGAAGCAAAGCTAACGGTGGTGTTTCCAAAAACCTCGTCGTTGATACTTCCCAGCAGGTTGGTGGAATGTTCACTTGTTACAATGCTGTCTTCGGTAAAAGTAAAAGCCGAAATATCGCTTTTTACTACTACACTTTTTACATTGATCAGATCTTCACCGGGAAGCAGTTCCAGTCCCAGATCGTTTTTATCGTTACAGGCAGTAAATGCAAAAACAAGGAACAGGAATCCGGTTCCGAAACGAAGTACCTGATGGATATGTTTTCTCACGTAATTTCCGATTTTAATTAGTATGTTTTTCTGTTTTCTCTTCAATCACACAAACGTATGAAAAAACAACGAGAGCATTTCGGCAATCATTGTTTAAATGAAGATTTTAAAATTTATTTTGATCTTTTAACAAAGTTTTTGATGCTAAACCTTGTCGTAAAACTCGTTATAAGCATCAATGTAAGTTTCTCTGGGGTGATAATCCAAAAATAATTTACCCGATTGTTTGATGTAATCCTTCACATCGCTGTTAATACTGGCCGTTCCCTGAATGGCAGCATCCGAATAATCGATGGCAAGTTTGCTTACATTAAAGAAGGTTGGGTCGTTGATCGCCTCCACATCTTCTTTCGTAATTCCCTCAAGCAGCAGCTTTTCGTTAAAGCGCGGATCGAGTGTTTTCTTGAAATCGTCGTCGTAAACCGAATACACTACTTTCGACTGGCTAAACAGCGGGTCGTTGTAATAGTATTTTTTAATATACAGCGGAACCAGCGAGGTTAACCACCCGTGACAGTGAATAATATCGGGCGCCCAACGCAGCTTAATTACCGTTTCGAGTACGCCGCGGGCAAAGAAAACGGCACGTTCGTCGTTGTCTTCAAATTCGTTTCCTTTATCATCCTTAAGGACCGATTTACGCTGAAAATAGTCTTCGTTGTCGATAAAATATACCTGCATCCGGGCCGCCTGAATCGACGCCACTTTTATGATAAGTGGATGATCGGTATCGTTAATAACAAGGTTCATTCCGGATAAACGAATTACTTCGTGGAGCTGGTTACGACGCTCGTTTATACAGCCATAGCGGGGCATAAATGTTCTGATCTCTCTGCCTCTTTCCTGAACACCTTGCGGCAAATACCGGGCTGTTTCCGACATTTCGCTTTCTGGTAAGTAAGGTGTTATTTCTTGTGAGATATAAAGGATTCTTTTCTTTTCCATCAACCTATAGTGCAGTTAAAAACAGGGGGCAAAATTAATAAAAATAAACCAATTAATCAATTTAAATGGGTTAGGTTCAGTTACTCTGCTTTAAAATTGTGGTATTTTCACAATTATATTTGTTTACTTTGCAGCCGCAAATTGAGGAGTATGAAACTCGTAAGGACAGTAGAAGATCTGCAAAAGGAACTAAAGAAAGCGGGCCACGAACAGAGCCCCGGATTTGTTCCAACCATGGGTGCTTTGCACCTGGGACATTTGTCGCTTGTAAAACAGGCAGTGGCTGAGAACAAAGTGGTTGTGGTAAGCATTTTTGTAAACCCTACCCAGTTTAACGACCCCAAAGATCTGGAGCGTTATCCGCGTACGTTGGAGGCCGATCTGACATTACTCGAACC
Source organism: Draconibacterium sp. (assembly GCA_047971205.1). Lineage (GTDB taxonomy): Bacteria > Bacteroidota > Bacteroidia > Bacteroidales > Prolixibacteraceae > Draconibacterium. The sequence goes on along the minus strand of JBKDZK010000893.1, from coordinate 4,515 downwards.
CACCGGATGCAGCATTGTTTTTGCACCGGCAGTGAACGAAATTTATCCCGAAAAAGATACCCGGAAATTTAATTTTGGAGACCTTGAAAAGGTGATGGAAGGACGGTTTCGACCGGGACATTTTAACGGGGTTGCACAGGTGGTAAGCCGCTTGTTTGAGCTGGTAAGACCGGCCAAAGCATATTTTGGGCTGAAAGACTTCCAGCAACTTGCCATCATAAAAAACATGGTAAAACAGCTGCAACTTCCGGTTGAAATTGTACCTTGCGCCATTGTTCGTGAACCAGGTGGTCTGGCTATGAGCTCGCGCAACGAGTTGCTAACCAGTGAGCAGCGCGAGAACGCAGTGGCGATTTCAAAAACGCTTTTCAAGGCCAAAGAACTTCGCGGACAAAAAAACGTAAGAGAACTTGCAGAATGGGTGATAAGCGAAGTAAACAATAACCCGTTTCTGGAAGTGGAGTATTTTGAAATAGTGGACGACGAGCAAGTGCAACCGGTAAAGAGTTGGGATGACAATTCCATAAAAGTGGGATGCATTGCTGTTTATTGCGGAAAGATCAGACTGATCGACAACATTGTTTTTTAGTATTGAGAGAGTTAGATCTGACTACTGAGATTAAGTAAAAAGAGAAGAGGATTTAGAACGAAGAATTGAATAGCCATGCAAATTGAAGTTTGTAAATCAAAAATTCATAAAGTAACCGTTACCGAGGCCAACCTGCAATACGTGGGCAGCATTACTATCGACGAGGATCTGATGGATGCGGCCAACCTGATTGAAAACGAAAAAGTGCAGGTGGTAAACATCAACAATGGCGAACGGCTCGAGACCTATGTAATTAAAGGCGAGCGTGGTTCGGGCACCATTTGTTTAAATGGCCCTGCAGCGCGCAAAGTAGCTGTAGGCGATGTGGTGATCATTATTTCATACGGAATTATGGACTTTGAGGAAGCCAAAACCTTTAAGCCCAGCCTTGTTTTCCCCGATACAGAAACCAATAGCCTTGTATAAATACTTGTAAAAAGTATAAGAGCTTCACCATTCAGGAACGGTATGGCTCTTTATTTTTGAACCTCAAACCGTGACGAATGTCGTGCCGGGAAGGCAAAAAACGGCTTTTGTATAGCCCGGCGGTTTATTCCTTCAGACAGGCTTTCGGTTAATAATAAAATAAATATAGCATCTGTCGGTTATACCCCGCAAAAATACCGGTTGCGTTATTAATGTTCGAATGCACCATTACCGGTTCTGAATACGGGTTTATACGCTGGCTTACCTGTAAAATGTAGGTACGGTAGTATTCGATATAATCTTTACTGGCTTGTATGGCCTCTAGCCAAAATTCTTCATCGAGGCTATTGTTTTGCTCCATTGAATATTTAAGGTTGGCGTTGGCGTATAATAATTTTGCATGGTTAACGTTTTCCGTCTCTCCAATTGTGGTCAGCACATCGTATGAAACGTTATTTAGCCAAAAATCATTTCCAAAACATACCGATCTCTTAAAAGCTTCGTATTCACGTGTTGAGACCGTCTTTTGTTTTAATTTCTGGTGTAGAAGATGATATAGTCTGTTTATTGAATCCAGTTCTTCAACAAAGTCGAAAATAATAGGGTCAAAGGCCCACTGATTTACGAGCCATTGATTAACCAGTTTGGCTATTTCTCGGTATGCGCCTTCCGGTAAACCTTCGTCTTTAAGTGTATCCAGAGACTCCATGGTAAGCATGAACCTTTTATATCCTTCTTTCGGATCAAAATAATAGGACCGGAACAGGAACCGTGCATCTTGTACCGTTTCTCCAAAGTTTACCTGCAGAGGAAAAACATCGTAATCCAAAAGATCGTTGGGGTACAGATATTTTACCCACTTTATTTCAAAATCAGGAACAGTGGCTTTAACAAAATCGGGAACCGTACTTTCTGCTGAAATTTCGTTATGCCCCGGAATATTAACCGTGAGTGTATAGCTTTTTCCCATCTCAGGGTAGTCATCACTTCTATATACCCCATTTTCACCCGTATAATCAAGTGCAATAATTTCTCCGGTTTCAGCGGTAATTTCCACCTTTGCATTTTCAATATAAATGTCCTCGTTTTCCTGTATATTTTTGGTTTCCGAAAGTGAAAGTTCCCATTTGTCATGAGGATTAAATAAACAGGTAACAACAACCTCTTTGCTGATTTCTGGCACATCAATTTCCATGTCTTTAACACAAGCTGGTAGCATCAAAAACACCGAAAATGACACGATTAAATATTTCAAAATAAACCTCTTCATAATTCGTTGTGCTTTAAAATTTTATATGGTAACTGATTGAAGGAATTATTGGAAAAATACATACTTGTTTATACTTCGTTACGCCAGTGGGCGATGTTTGCGGATAGTACATGTATGCATTCTGACGGGCGTATGCGTTATAAACTCCCAGTTTCCATTCGCGGTAAAGGCTTCCTATTTGTTTTTTAAACGTAACACTAAGGTCTAAATGATGAAATGCAGGTAGCCGGTAGCTGTTGTATTTATCGAAGTATTGAATACGGTGGGTGTCTTCAATGTCAATGCCGGTAATAAAGTCGGTAATCCAGTAGTCGATTGGTCCTGCTGCCTGAAAATCCTGTACCGGAATTGTAGCTGCCATACCGGTTTGATAGGTCCACACTGCCGAGCACTCCATATTATCGGTTAAATTATACACAAAGCCTACATTCATATCGTGTCGGCGGTCGAATTTAAACGGGAATGCTTTGCCTCCATTGATACTCTCAAATTTGCGTTCGTTCCACGAAAGCGTATAATTTACCCATGCATTTAATCGCGAAGTTTTGTAATTCCATGAGTTTTCGAAACCCCAGGCCTTGCCGTTGCCGGTTTCCACCAGCCCTTCCCAATTGTCGTAAATATCCATAAAGCTGCTCCCGGCTTTGTAGTTTATTACGCCATCCATGGTTTTGTAGTACGAGTCGAATTGATAAGAAAACTTGTCGTTGAATTTTAAATAGCTTCCAAAGGCGATTTGTCGCGACGTTTCGGGCTTTACATCTTCGGTGGCCGGAACCCAAATATCCGACGGTAAACCAACACTACTATTGGTTAATAAATGCAGCGGCTGCACCATTTGGTCGTACGAGAAAAAGAGGCTGAGATTGTTGTTTACCATCCATTTTGCGTTTGCCCGTGGCGCAATATAACTGTGCCATTTACCTCCCAAATCATAAAGGTCGAGCCGAAGCCCGCCCTGCACGGTAAATTTATCGCCAATGTTTAACTGGTCGTCCACAAAATAGGCCAGCGCCTTATTGTTTACCTCGCCGTTGCCCCTTTGTGTATTTTGGCCGTCGTGCCGCTCAACTACCTGTTCGCCGGGCAGGTAGCTGTTTAACTCTGTGCTTGTACCAAACTGGATTTTGTTTTTTGGCAAATACCAATCGAAAAGTAGTTGCAGTTTGTTGTTGTTTACCCGGGTTTTGTATTCAATATCCGACCAGATATTTTCTTTCTCGCCCTCTTTCGTAACGGTCTGGTCGTATTTGTTATGTATGGTGTAGCGAAACGAGCCGCTGGAAAGTGTTGTATTTAAGTAGAGCCGGTTTCCCAATTGGCTTGTCCACCGGATTGCGCCAATCCTGTTCCCCCACTTGATCTTTACTTTGGAGTTTTGTTCGGTTTTGCCCCCTTCGTACGAATAGTTGTCTTCGAAACTGGAGGACAAACGGTCGCCGCCTCCGTAAAAGCTTACATACAAACGGTTTTTAGGATTTAGCTCGAAATTAAATTTTCCATTCAGGTCGTACAAATTTAACCCGGGCACAACAACTTCGTTACCCGACTTTTGAGCAATTTTTACCATGCCGGTAAAAATTAAATCGAGCAGCGTTCGGCGGGCCGAAATTAAATACGATGATTTACCTTTTTTTATGGGGCCCTGGTGCGTAAACTTTGAAGTTATCGGGCCAATGGTGAGGTCGGTTTCCGGGTGGTTTTTATTTCCTTCTTTCATGCGCACATCAATAACTGATGATAACCGACCGCCATAACGTGCAGGGAAACCTCCTTTGTAAAAATCGACACTTTGCAATGCTTCGGGCGTAAACACCGAAACAAACCCAAACAGGTGGGTCGCATTGTAAACGGGAACTCCATCAAGCAATATCAGGTTTTGGTCAGGGCTGCCACCGCGCACAAATACCCCAGCACTGCCTTCGTAACCTTGTTGAACTCCGGGTAAAACGGTCAGGCTTTTTAACACGTCCTGCTCCCCGGCAAAGGCGGGCAGGGCTTTTACCGTTTGCATATTGATTTGTTCGTGCCCCGAAAAAGTGGGTTTTTGTTTTAACGACTGTGCTGTTACAACTACTTCCTGTAAATCGTTACTGGCGCTTAACTGAAAGTTGATAGTAGTGTCGGTTTGGGTATTAAAAGAAACAACTTGTTCTTTATACCCAACAAACGAAATACGCAGCTGCACTTTGCCTGCCGGGATGCTTAATGAATAAAAACCGTAGGCATT
>JBKDZK010000892.1:0-23279 GCA_047971205.1 Draconibacterium sp. | reverse complement strand
TTTGATTTTAGGCAAGGCAAAAATTCTGCGCATAGCAGCGTTCTGTAAACGAATTTTTAACGCAGTCTAAACTCAAAAGAACAAAACTTGGGGCGTTAGAGCAGGCTTGACACGACACTAGGGGCAATGTTGATCTTAAGGTGTAATGTTCTTTATTTCTAGGCTGGCAGGAGGTAATGATTAGCAGGTTTTATGTAGCAACTTCTTTTTTCAGTAAAGGCATTTGCTGACATTTTTATAATATTCCCGGATTTTTATGTTTTTGGGGATCGCATTACATATTTGTTTCAAAGAATATATATTTGCGGCAGGATGGGGGAGAGACTAAACCAGATACTGTGGAAAAGATTTAAAGATGGTGATGATGATGCATTAACGTCTTTATTCACAACCTATGCACACAGTTTGTTTTCTTATGGGATCGCTATTGTGGCGGATGAAGCGCTGGTGAAGGACAGTATTCAGGAAGTATTTATTCAGTTGATAAACCGAAGAAAAGAATTAATCGTTTCAGAACAAAGCCATGTGTATCTTTTTAAATCGTTACGGAATAAAATATTTGAAGAACTGAGAACCTCAAAGAGAAAACAGGCTATCTTGAATTCAATTAAAAGGGATTATAATTCACAGGAAGATGCCATTGAGAACCGCATTATCGCTTCCGAAGAAAATTTGCATATTAAGGAAAAAATAGAACGTGCATTCGAGACTTTAACCAGTCGGCAACGCGAAGCTATTTTTTTAAGATATACAGAGGCTCTTGATTATGATGAGATCGCATCTCTCCTTAACATTGATATTGCGTCTGCACGAACACTTGTTTACCGGGCTTTAAAATCAGTCAAAAAAGAAATAGGGGAAGAATCATTTCCAATCTTTTTTCTTCTGATGAAAAAAAATACTTCGGCTGTATCTTGCAGCTAGAGAGTGTTTTATGTCAGTCTTTCCGAAAAGCTCAAAAAAAATATTTGTTTACTGTCTATATTTTCGAATGCAAATCATTAATATATAAAAAGATAGAAAAGTGAACGAAAAAAACAATAATGATTTTCTGAGCCTTGTTCGCGACGAGGAGTTTATTCAGCAGGTAAGAGAATCAACCGACTACAACAAGCTTGTACTCGACTTAAAAGAAAAATACCCGGATAGTCAGGATATTGTAAGCTCCGTTGAATTCTTACGCAAAAATTTTTCAAATAATTTGAAATTAGCCCCCCAGAATTTTAATAATATTCTTACCACAATAAGGGAGTACAGTCGAAAACAAAAACTACGCAAACGTCGTGGATTTATTTTGTCGTACCGTTTTTGGAGGGCGGCAGTTGTACTAATTGTTTTATCCGCAGGGGCCATTCTTGTAAAACACCAGGTAGATAATAATTTTCAAAACAAGTTTGCCAAATTGGAAAATACTTCAGACGAAAACCAGTCTCTATTGCTATTGTCTGATGGCAGCAAGCGGGTTTTAAAAGACAATGACTCTTTCATTGAGTATGAAAAGGAGAGTAATGAAGTACTTGTGAAAAAACAGAATCAGGAGGAAGAAAGGATTGTAAATCAGTTGAACAACGAGGATGGGGAATTAAACCAAGTGGTGGTACCCTACGGCCAACGTCAAAAAATAAAATTGAGTGATGGTACACTTGTGCAACTAAATGCAGGTAGTAAACTGGTTTTTCCTGCAAGTTTCTCTGGAAAGACAAGAGAAGTGTATCTAAAAGGCGAAGCTTATTTCGAAGTTAACCGGAATGAAAAAATGCCATTTATCGTAAAAACAGAATATGTCGATGTTGAAGTGCTCGGGACTGTTTTTGATATTTCGGCATATAGTGGCGACGAATTTGCTACAACAGTTTTGGTTGAAGGGAAAGTTAAGGTTGTGCAGAAAAACAAATTAATGGCAAACCACCAGTATATATTGAACCCCGGACAAGGATGTTTTTATTCAGTAGATAATCAGATATCAGAAATAAAGGAAGTAAATATTGATGAGTATGTATTCTGGAAAGATGGCTATTTCCAGTTTAAAGATATGCCTTTAATACAGGTTGTACGAAGAGTAAAAAAATATTATAACCAGTCAATATTGATCGAGGGTGAAGAACTGGCCAATGTTATGATCTCCGGTAAACTTGTATTGTCGGAAGATTTTCAGGATGTTGTACAGTTTTTATCAAAAACGATTGAAGGGCGTTGTGAGTTAAATGAACAAAACACTTATATATTAAAACAATAAAAAATAGAACTATGTGAAAAAGAAATAGAACTAACAAAAAAACAAAACCGATAAGTGCTGCAACACCTATCGGTAATTAAAAGATTAAATCGAGTTACCAATTTTAATCATTACAAATTTATGAAAAAAAAACTTCTTAGAAAGGATGCCTTATGGAGGTATCTTAAAAGGGTACTATTTATTATGAAACTAACTTTTTTGTTGTTATTTGCTGGTCTGCTTTCCGTATCGGCATCTACTTATTCCCAAACAACAAAACTTAATTTGAATCTTGAACATGTTACCATTTTCGAGGTTTTAAAGCAAATCGAGGATCAAAGTGATTTTGCTTTTATTTATAAAAATAATGTAATTGACCTTGGCAGAAAGGTTAATGTAAAGGTTGAAGGAAAAACAATTGATGTGGTTTTAGATCAGTTGTTTAAAAAATCAGGAGTGAAGTATGAGATTGTAAAAAAACAAGTCATATTAATTCCCGACAGGTCGGTTCCTGCAAAAGGAACACGATTGGAAGATACTACAAAAGAAAAACAGGAAGAAAAAAAGAAACTTTTAACAGGAAGCGTAACCGATTTATCAGGGGAACCAATTCCCGGAGCAACGGTTATTGTTAAAGGATCAACGATAGGAGTCGTTACCGATTTTAATGGGAATTTTTCACTTGAAGTCCCGGAAGAAGCGCAGGTTCTTTCTTTTTCATTTGTTGGTTTTATTCCCAAAGAAGTAGTTATTGGAACAAAAACTATATTTAAAATTACGCTGGAAGATGCCATGGTGGGTGTCGACGAAGTAATAGTAGTAGGTTATGGTACACAGAAAAAAGAGACAGTTACAGGATCAATCTCCTCGGTTGGGAATGAAGAAATTGTAAAGTCGCCTGTTGCAAATATATCAAGTGCTCTGGTTGGTCGTGTACCTGGTTTGATGTCGGTTCAGGGAAGTGGAGAGCCTGGCGATAATGCTGCAACCCTTCGTATTCGGGGAGTTGCTACATTAAATGGTTCCGGCCAGGAACCACTGATTATTATTGATGGAATACAGAGTACATTTTCTGTATTAAATTCACTTGATCCTAACGAGGTTGAAAACATAAACGTACTCAAAGATGCTTCCTCAACTGCTGTTTACGGAGTACGAGGTGCCAACGGTGTTCTTATTGTTACGACCAAAAGAGGTAGGTCGGGAGAAACAAAAATATCTTTCTCAGGAAGTTTAGGGTTTTCAAAAGTAGCTTCTCAATTGGAGTTGCTTGATTCGTATCAGTATGCACTTTTCAGAAACGAAGCTGTAGGATACGATGCTGACCCCAGTTTTAACAGTATCCTTTTTACCGAAGATGAGCTCTGGAAATTTCAGAATAATCGTGATTATACTCCGCAAGAAGTGGAGGGGATGAATTTGTCGCCTGAACAAAAAGCATCCTTATTAAACAGCCCTGCATTTTATTATACAAGTACTGATTATTTTAAAGAACAATTTGACCACTGGGCTCCTCAGCAACAATACAATGTAAATATTTCGGGAGGAAGCGACAAGGTACGTTATTTTACATCGGTAGGTGTTTACAACGAACAAGGTGCGTTTATGAACACCGATTATGCCGATACCAAAACAAACTCATCTTATGATCGCTACAATTTTCGTTCGAACTTTGATATTGATGCAATAAAAAATGTATCCGTATCAATCAATATCTCCGGACAATCGACAACCAGAGGAGGTATTTTAGGTAAAGATGGTGATGTTACCAGTCCCGGAAGCCGTCACAAGGAAATGATGGTAATGATACTTGCATCAACTCCTTATGCCGGACCAGGAATTGTTGACGATCATTTGGTTTCGGGCTATATCGGGTATTACAATCCGTTACAACAGAAAGGATCAAACGGATATTCACCAATGGCATATATACTTAGCCGTCCGTACCTCACTTCGCAAACCAACAATATGAACGCCAGCTTAAAGGTTGTTCACGCCATGGATTACTTAACTAAAGGTTTGTCGGTGCATGCGAACGCATCGTACAACAACACTTATACAAAAGGGATTTATCAGTACACTCCAATACCTCAGTACACTGGCACACGTAATCCTGACGATCCTTCACAATTTCTGTTTTTTGGAGGAACTGTTGGTCCTGAGTCTGTTATCGACAATTACTTGAAAAATAAATACCGGAGATTTTACCTTGAGTCCGCAGTAAATTATGATAGAAGTTTCGGAAAGCACAATGTTACAGGGCTTGCGTTGGTAAATGCGCAAAAAACATTTGATCCTAATCTTCAGTATAGAGTTCCATCGGGTTTATTGGGGCTTGTTGGACGGTTAACTTACAATTACGACGAAAAATACCTGGCTGAAGTGAACATGGGGTATAATGGGTCAGAGAACTTTCCAGAAGGTAGCCGTTTTGGTTTTTTCCCAGCAGTATCAGCCGGATGGGTTATCTCGAACGAAAACTTCTTCCCCGAAAACGACTGGATTACCTGGCTCAAGGTGCGTGGTTCGTACGGAGAAGTTGGAAATGACATGATTGGCGGAAGCCGCTATTTGTATCTGCCTAATGCATGGGGAATGGGCTGGGAGCAAGAGACTTATGGATATTATTTTGGTGATTCTAATGGATCAAGCAGAGATCCTTTTTATCCCGGAGCCATGGAAAGCAGGGTTGGGAATCCGCTTGTTACCTGGGAACGTGCAAAAAAATCGAATATTGGATTGGAAATCAATGCGTTTAAAAACCGATTCAAGTTTATTGGAGACATTTTTCAGGAAAAAAGGGATGATATTCTGTGGTCTCTGGGTACAGTCCCTGTACTGGTTGGTGCTTCACTTCCTCCGGCAAACATTGGTAAAGTATCAAACAAAGGATATGAATTGCAAGTGGGATGGCGCGATCAGCATGGCGATTTTGGTTATTTCCTGAATGCTTCTGTTTCTTATGCACGTAATAAAATAGAATATAAAGATGAGCCACAAAATCCGTATGCATGGATGAACGATACAGGGTTTCAGTTGGGACAATATAAAGGTCTGAGTACAAGTGGATTCTACAATACAAGTGAGGAGGCATTTAACCGCCCGTACGCCGTTGTTGATGGAAACCGTGTTCAGGCTGGCGACATCAGGTATATCGATATTAACGGCGATGGCAAAGTCGACACCAAGGACAATGTTCCTATTGGTTATTCAAACCTCCCGCAATACTCATATAATGCATCTATTGGGGCATCGTACAAAGGATTTTCATTCTCGATGTTGTTTACAGGAACTCGCAAAGGCTCATTGCCAATGTCCAGTTTCTATATTCTAAATCCATTCTTTCAGAAGCAATCTGCTGCTCTTCAGTTCCAGTATGATGGACGATGGACTCCTGAAAAAGTAGAAGCCGGAATTACTCCCACATGGCCTCGCGCTTCCATAAGGAACTACGATACTCAAAATGGTTTACCAAATGATTTGTGGTTGATGTCAACCGATTTCATTCGATTAAAAAATGCTGAAGTTAGCTATACGTTTGAGGAAGTAGGTGTTCTTAAAAAAGCAAACATTAGTAAAGTAAGACTCTATATTACCGGAAACAATTTGCTTACCTGGTCGGATATGATAAATGGCTTTGATCCGGAACAAAAAGACTCTGGAGGTGCAAGCGAAGGGTACCTGTATCCGATGACACGAACCTGGAGTTTTGGTGTTAATGTTGAATTTTAAAAAGTGAAAAAATGAAAAAGATAATATCACAAATTGTATTGTTGACTTTGGTTAGTATTATACTGATTCAGTTCACTTCTTGTGAGGACGAATTTCTACAAAAACCACTGGGAAGTGACTTAAATGTGGATTCAATATTTTCAACAAGCCAGAAAGTTGAAGCAGCAATAGCCAGAGCCTATGGTTTGAGTTTAGCTTCAGGTATTCCGATGAGCAACTGGGATCATAATAATACCTATATGCTAATGGGAGCTTCTCTACCAATGATTTCAGGAGAAATTAATCCTATAAAATACAACTGGACGGATGGTTGGCGGGTAGCACGCAGCGGTTTAATGGCAGATAACGGAACAGGTAAAACGATGTCGGACGATGGATTCGAGACCAACTACCGGGCCATCAGGCACAATTATTTGGTAATTGAGAATATTGACAAAGTTGTTGATATGGACGAAGCTGAAAAAGCACAGGTGAAAGCAGAGATGAAAGCTTTGATTGCTTATCGCTATGAGGAAATGTTTAAACGTTATGGAGGAGTTCCAATTGTGGAGAAAAGTCTTTCTGTAGATGATGAAATTATGATTCCAAGAGCTGGTTTGCAGGAAACGCTGGATCATATTATTACGCTTTGTGACGAAGCGATCAATGATGTACCAAATTCTTATGAAAGAAAATGGAACGGAAGGGCTACAAAAGGTATGGTGCTTGCCATAAAAGCTGAAGCTTTAATTCATGCAGCCAGGCCATTGTTTAATTCATCTACTCCGTATATGGATTTAGGCGAGCATAATAAGCTGATTTGTTTTGGTAAAGAAGATGTTGCATTATGGGAAAAAGCTGCAGAAGCCAGTAAAGCAGTTATCACTTGGGCTGAGGCAAATGGGCATCAAATTATTGATTCCAACAATCCCTTGCATGATTATGGGACAGCAGTGTCAACTCCCGGGAATGCCGAAGTATTTGTTGCCTATAAATATCAGTTTCAGGACTGGGGAAGTGCCTTGCACCGTTTTTATAACCCGCACACTGAAGACGGTGGCTCCAACGGAATGAGCTTTATTCAATTACAACAATATTATACGGCTGATGGTGAAGATCAAACATGGGCTGGAGCAGATGCTCAACCTTTTGCCGAATATGTTGAAAAGATGGAGGAAATGGAACCTCGATTTAAGGCTTCAGCAGCAGGCGCAGGTATGGATCCGTGGAATAATCCAAACGATACTTATTGGAATAGCCAGGCTTTGGCAAATGCATCAACTTACAACGGAAAAGGTGGAACTGAAGGTTGTGCGAGAAGAGTTAAGTTTTGGTATAAAGCAGGTTACCGACAATGGTTTGAGTTTCCGATTTATAGGCTTGCCGAGTTTTATTTAAATATGGCTGAAGCTTATAACGAGATGGGTCAGGCTGGTAAAGCATTGGAATATTTAAATGTGATTCGCGACCGCGCTGGAATTCCTGATGTGCTTGAAACCAACAAGGAAGAGTTGAAGAAAATCATTCAAAGAGAATGGGCCATCGAATTTTTCGAGGAAAATCACAGGCTTCACGATGCAAAACATTGGAAACTGGATAATATCGGTAACGGACTTATAGGAGGTGAAAAATATACATTCAAGTTCGAATACAAGAATGGAAGTTACGGAGAGGTAGTAAACGACTATATTTCTTATGCCCGTGAAATTGCTTTTACCGGCTACTGGAGTGATAAACAGTTTCTCAACCCGTTTCCTCAGATTGAGATTAACAAGGGCTACCTGGTTCAAAACCCGGGCTATTAATTAACCCAATTGAGTCAAATTAAATAAGGATTATTATGAATAATATATTCAATATAAAACTTGCCGGTGTGGTAAAATCGTTGTTTCTGTTGTTGTCGCTAAGTGCGGTAACCCTTACTCAGGCACAGGAAGCAAATATTACAACCAGGCAAGACACAATCAAAATAAACGCTAAAGAAAAAGAACCGGGAGCATTGTTTTCTGTTGACAGGGAAATATCTACTGCTGCTGTTTCTTTTGTCGATGGAAATACGCTTTACAAGACTTCGAATGCAAATATTTCGAATACATTGTACGGTCTCTTGCCTGGATTAACTGTAATGCAGGGTTCGGGACAACCCGGATACGATGCTGCTACCTTGAATATACGTGGTCTTGGAACTTATAACAATCAGGAGTACACGGTTTATGTCGATGGATTTCAAACAAATTTTTCGTATTTCCAGTACTTATCGCCCAATGAAATTGAAAGCGTTGCCATATTAAAAGATGCCGCAGCCCTGGCCACATTCGGGATGAAAGGTGCAAATGGAGTACTTTGGGTAACTACCAAAAGAGGGCAGGAAGGTAAAGCAAAGATTCAGTTTCGTGCCCGTACGGGTATTCAAAAACCTATGAAAATTAATAAACCTCTGGAGTCGTATGATTTTGCACGCTTATATAACGAAGCAGCCAGCAACGATAATGGCAGGGTTTGGAGCCCGCTTTATTCCGAAAATCAATTGCAGGACTATAAATCAGGTACTGGTGTTAATACCGACTGGTATGGCGAAACGCTAAAAGATAATGCACCTTATTCGTCAATTGATGGTTCGTTTAGTGGGGGCAACGAAGCCACACGTTATTTTGTACTGGTGGGCTATATGAACAACAATGGTTTGTACAATACCACGAACGACGATATTCATTCAAATGCCAAAATGAATCAGTACACCATCAGAACGAATTTAGATTTTAACGCTTTTGAAATTTTTGAAGGGAAGATTGATATTGGAGGACGAATTGAGGATCGGAAATACCCGAATTACGATGGTTATAAACTTTGGAACAACCTGGCAAAATATCCATCTAATATTTATGCGCCTAGAAACGAAAACGGTACATGGACCGGAACAACAACCTATCCTGATAATCCCTTGGCGTCTATCCAGGATTTGGGATATCATTCAACCCACGACCGTACTTTACAGGCCAATTTCAGGTTAAAAGAGAAACTCGATTTTATTCTTGACGGTTTGTATTTGGCTCAGGGGGTTTCGTTTAGCAGCTGGAACAGGGGTACTTACAATGTTACAAAAGATTATGCCCGTTATATGGGTTCCGTTCAGCAAACAACCAACAAGGAAACCAATCCGGAAATATATGACGACAAAGGAACCAATCAGTGGAACTGGACTCAGTTTACCCAGAGTATTGGTTACAGCCAAGATTGGGGAAAAAACAGTCTGAAAGCTGAAGTTGCCTATTTGCACCACACCTATAAAGTTGATGCAAACCAAAATGGTGCAGCAGGAATTCACATGAATTATGCACACCAAAACGTGGGGGGGCGAATCAATTACGCTTTTGATAAACGCTATGTGGCAGAATTTGGATTTTCTTACAGTGCATCTGATAATTATGCCAAAGGTAACCGTTGGGGGTTTTATCCAACTGTGTCGGGTGCATGGATTGTTTCAAACGAAGAATTCCTAAAAGAGAATGCGAAAGTTGAATTTCTAAAAGTTAGGGCTTCTGTAGGGCAATCGGCTTTCGATAATTTTTCGAGTGGAAGATATTTATATCAGAAATACTATAAGGATTCAGGCTCGTATCCTACTGGTAATGATGATCCCCAATGGGACGGAGGAATGGAATTAGCGTATGTTCCAAATCCTGATATTTTTGCCGAAAAAAGTACAAAATACAATTTTGGAGTAGATGCCAGCTTGTACAGGAAATTAAATGTTGTTTTTGACGCTTACATGGATAAAAGAACCGGTATTGTTACCCGTGATAATTCAATAATGGCAGTATTGGGAACTACTCCTCCATACTTGAATGTGGGGGAAGTAACCAATAAAGGAGTGGAAGTAAGCCTGAATTATACAGAACAGGTTGGTACACTTACTTTTCATTTAGGCGCTATTGGTGCTTATAATAGTAACAAGATTGATTATATGGCAGAAATCCCCCCTGTTTCAACCAATGCTGCACAAACCGGAAGACCTGTTGGAACTTTATTTGGATATACGGCCATTGGTTTTTACGACATTACCGACTTTGATGAAAACGGCAATTTGGTTATTGGTCTACCAATTCCTGCTTTTGGTGCTGTTCAGCCGGGAGATATCAAATATGTTGATCAGAACAACGATTCAAAAATAAACGAAGCCGACCTGGTGCAGGTAGGAAAAAACTACTTTCCTAAATTCAACTATTCATTTTCAATTGGGGCCGAATACAAAGGATTTGACTTTAGTATGATTCTGCAGGGTGTGGCAGGCCGTACCGTAAATCTGCTTGATGCGAGAAATCAATCTATTGCTTTTGTGGATAACGGCAATGCTTATGCGCTTGCAGAAGGGCGATGGGCATATTATCCAGAGCAGGGAATTGATACACGTTCAACGGCAACTTACCCGCGACTTTCAACAATGGCTAATAGCAACAACTACACTAATTCTACTTTCTGGATGAAGAATGGTGATTTCCTTAAATTGAGAAATGTTGAGTTGGGATATACGATTCCTGAAGCAGTTGGCAAAAAAATAGGGGTGTCGGATGCCCGCATCTTTGTAAATGGTGCAAACCTGTTTACGTTTAGCTCTCTGTTGAAAGACTACAACATCGACCCGGAAGTAATGACCGGGTATGCAGCAATAAAATCAATGAATATTGGTGTTTCTGTTAACTTTTAAAAATTAAAATCATGAGGATAAGAAAATCATATTTATTCATTATACTATTTTCAGTATTGGCCGGTTTTACTGCTTGCGACATACTGGATACAAAGATTGATACCCAACCTACAGATAAGCATATTACAACCAATTATTCCACGCTTTGGAATTTTGGTTATTCAGCTTATACTTATCTCGACCATGGGTTTAATGCTATTGATAATAATTTATTAGCTGCAATAAGTGACGAAGCAGAATTTACTGCTCCCAGTTCTTCTACGCGGTTATTTAACGAAGGTAGCTGGAATGCATATTACAACCCTGCAGGTGCCTACGAGGATTGTTACAAAGGAATCAGGGCTGCCAATTATTTTCTCGAAAATTCAGAAGATTACAAAACGTTTCTGGCTTTAAACCGCGATACCATTTCCGACAGCCAGCGTCAGTACAAGCTGGATGTTGCTGATATAGGCTGGCTACGTAACGAAAACAGTGTACTGCGCGCCTACTTTTATTTCGAATTGGTAAAACGTTATGGCGGTGTGCCGTTAGTGAAAACAACTTTATCTGCCAATGATAATACAGATTTACCAAGGGCTAGCTTTGATGAAGTGATCGAATATATTGTTTCTGAAATAGATGCAGTTGCCAATGATTTGCAGGCAGATTGGGGAGCGTACAACGTAAGCCAGGCCGGACGTTTTACTAAAGGAGCTGCTCTGGCGATTAAGGCTCGTGCCTTACTTTATGCTGCAAGCCCGTTAAACAATACAGCAAATGATAACTCGAAATGGGAAAAAGCAGCCAAGGCAGCCAAAGATATAATTGACTTAAACAGTTACTATCTCGACAACGATTATCAGTCGCTGTTTTTAGCTGACAACACGGCTAAAAGTTCTGAAACAATCTGGGCAATTCGTTTAGGGGCAACAAATGCGCTGGAGTACAGTAATTACCCGATTGGAACACCTGGTGGTATGAGCGGAATTACTCCTTCGCACAACTTGGTTTCCGCTTACGAATACAAAGGTACACCCGATGCTTCAGATGTTTATGCCAACCGCGATCCTCGTTTGTACTACTCTGTGGTTACCAATAACAGCGAGTGGAACGGACGTACCATCGAAATTTGGGAAGGCGGAGTTGATGGTCGCGAAAAAGCGAATGTGTCGAAAACCGGTTATTACCTTAAAAAGTTTTTGAATGGTAATCTAAATCTTACTCAAAACGAAAAGAAACTACGCAGCTGGGTTAATTTCAGGTATGCTGAAATATTACTGAATTATGCTGAAGCGATGAACGAAGCATTTGGCCCGGATGAAGATAATGATTGGGGAAAAACAGCCCGTGAAGCGATTAATGAAGTAAGAGCAAGAAGCGGAGTTGAAATGCCTGAGGTTGTTGCCGCGAGCCAAAGCGAAATGCGTGAGAAAATAAAGCATGAACGCAGAATTGAATTGGCGTTTGAAGACCATCGCTACTGGGACTTGCTTCGTTGGAAAGACGCAGAGGATGTGCTTAACCAAACACTTAAAGGTATTAAAGCCGATAACAATGGTGACGGTACTTATAACTATACCGAAGTGAATGTGGAAAAAAGGGTATTTGTTGCACCAAAAATGCACAGGTTCCCGATTCCTCAGGTTGAGATCAGCAAATCAAACAATGTTCTGGATCAAAACCCGGACTGGTAGATATGACAATCTAAATTTATGTACGAATAAAAAGATTAAAATAATGAAACATTTATTTAAATATTTATCCTATTTCTTCATTGCATTTTCATTGGTTCTTTTTGTACAATGCGACGAAGATGACAGCGAAATTGAATGGGGTGTTGTAAAGGTATATATGCCGCAGGCTTCTATCTTAGATGGTGGCTTAAGCAACTATTATCCTGTGCCATTACAAAATAACCCGTTGACTCAGAATTATGTGTTGGATACTGTAGCGCAAACACTTGATATAACATTGGGAGTGTACAGGTCTGGTTTACAACGTTTGGAAGCTTATTCTGTTGATGTGGAAACAGATCAGGATACTATAGGTTATCTGATAGATAATGAAATACTTACAAATGCGGTATTGTTGCCTTCAGATACGTATACCCTGCCTGAGAAGATTTCTGTTGTGGAAGGGCAAAGAGAAACAACTTTTTCTTTAAAAGTAAATGTGCAAAAACTTATTGATGAGTACATCATGCTGTCAGGCAAAAAATTAGTGCTTGCTGTAAAAATTGCGAACCCAACAAATTACGATCTGAATCAATCGTTAAGCACAACAATTGTAGTAATTGATTCAAAATCCTTCATGCCTGCTCCTCCAATTATCAATTGGCTGGAAGGTGGGAATATGGAAGCTGACGACCAACAATTCTGGCAATGGACTACCGATAACCAAGTTTGGGGATATTCAGAAGATGGCCCAAGTGCCGGAGAATATGGGTGTTTAGCGTGGTTCGATGAGAATACAGCAGATGCCAATGAAAGTATTTTCCAGTTAGTGGAGCTTGAAATAGGCCAAAAATATGAACTGTCAGTAAATGTAAAATTTCCGGCAGGAGGATTTAATTATTGGTTTGTAACAAGGATAACCGATAAAGAGCCGGGAAGTCCCGGATGGGATCAGGGTAATACATTCTACGGATTTGGAGCCTGGTCAGGTGCAATTACAACTCAGGATGGCGACTTGCGAGTGGTTGGTAATGCCAGCGATAGTCCATATCCTTACGGTAACGGACTTGTTGGTGGAACCAACGGGGTATTTACAGCTGTTAGTTCACCAGTCTATATTGTAATAAATGCTGGTGTATGTTGTGGCGGAACTTTTAATGGGCCACTATTAATCGACGATGTAATATTAACTAAGGTAGAATAAGTCTGTTTTACAAGTTAAAACTCTGCCTAATATTATTTTCAACAAAAATCCTTCCCCCGTTTTTAGGGGGAAGGGTATTTTTTCCGGGTTGAAATACAATCAATCCTGTTATCCAATAATCTTTTTGAAATGCTGCGTGCGTGAGGTTTGCTATGCCTTGTGTGGTAGTTGACATTATATAAAAACAGTGCGAGAATGAAGTCCATAACTATTGCCATTTTAACAACTATCTTTTTACTGGCTTCAACTTTCATTTCCTGTTCCAATAAAAAGGAAGAAGCTCTGGTTGAAAAATCATTTGTTTCAATAAGTAAAGAAAACCCAAGGTATTTTGAGTTCGAAAACAAAACATGGGTACCGGTAATGATTAATTTCATTATGCCAAATGGAGAACCGGAGCAAGTTTTCCAAACCGTTGAACGATATTTTAAAAACTTTTCTGCGAATGGTGGAAATGCCGTTCGTATATGGATCAGTTCTCCTTTTCTCGAAATCGAAGACAAAAAACAAGGGCAATACAATCCCGAAAAATTTAAAAGAATTGACACTGTCATTTCTCTTGCCAAAAAGTACGGCATTAAAATCAAGTTTACCCTGCAGCATATTCGCACAATTTCCCCCAAAGAGGCAGGAAATGCGCTTTGGTCGAACAGTGAAGCATTATGTATAACTCAGGGTGGTTCATTCAAAAATATTAACGAATATGTCGATACTCCACAGGGGAGAATCGTTTATATGAACCGGATTAAAGCGCTGGCAGAAAAATATAAAGATAATGAGCAAATATTTGGCTGGGAGCTTTGGAACGAAATGGATGCGCTTGGTTCAAGCGACTGGTATTCATTTTCAACAGAAATTCTGCCAGCAGTAAAAAACTTATTTCCCAATCATCTTGTTTCCCAAACGCTGGGAAGTTTACATTCGGAGGATGCCGAACAGAGGTACGATAAAATGTTTATACTGGAAGTCAATGAGTACATTAACGTACACCGCTATCTTGATCCCGGAACCGACTGGGAGCAATACGATTTGGTTCGCCAGCCAGCAGATAGAATTGCATCAACCGCAGTAAGTTTTGCTTACAGCAAAGTTGATAATTTGCCAATTTTAATGAACGAAATTGGCGCTGTTGAAGCCAATCATGCAGGTCCAAGCAAGTTATACCCTAAAGATACACTGGGAATTTTACTGCACGATATGGTATTTGCCCCTTACTTTAACGGAGCAGCTGGCTGTGGTGCGATGTGGCACTGGAACGATTATATATACAATAATAATTTGTGGTGGCATTATCAGCGTTTTAATGAGGCTGTCTCGTCGTTTGACCCGGCAGCAGAAGGTTTTGAACCTTTTTATACTGAGAAAGATCACCTCCGCGTATATGGATTAAGGGGAAAACACCATACACTTATTTGGTGCCGAGACGGACGAAACAACTGGCAAACAGAGTTGATTGAAGGAATAGCCCCTGAATTCTGTGAAAACTTCTCGCTTAAACTTTCAGATTTTAACGCGCCACAAATACAATCAGTAAAAACATACGATCCCTGGACAGCTACAACGACTGAACTTTCGGTTGTAAACGGGCAGTTTACTTTTCCAAATTTCTCCCGTTCAATAGTAGTTGTACTCTCTCATGATTCAAGAAAAACACGATAATTCATACAAAATGAAAAAAATAAGCCTCATAGTTATTAGTTTGATTGTTCTATCCAATTTTGCAAAAGGACAGAGTAAAACTGTAAATATTGAAATTGATTTTACTTCTACTGAATGTGTCAGCAAATACCGGGCTGGTCTTACACATACCCAACGGAGTATTGATTCGTGGGGAAATGCAGCTGCAATTACCAATGCCAAGTTGTTACTCGATTCGGTTACCCATTATCAAAATCAGCATATAATGGGGTGGGGAACTTTAAATCCCTGGCCTGATTCAACGGCTGTTGATCCTGCAAAATGGAATTGGGAATCAATGGATAACCGAATTTCTCTTATTCGCGAAACAAACGGGGAGGCTGTTATTACTTTGTGTGCGTGCCCAACCTGGATGCACACTCCTTCCAGGAACGGGGAAACCGATTGGAATGCCATCGAAGAAGAACCAACAAAGGATCATTACGATGATTTTGCCCACTTGTGTGCCGAAGTAGCACGTCGCTATCCCGATGTAAAATATTTCCAGGTTTGGAACGAGTTCAAAGGATTTTACGATGGCTCCAAAAATCGTTGGGGCTACGAAACATTTACCGATATGTACAACATGGTTTACGATTCGCTGAAATCAGTGAATTCGAATCTGATAATCGGAGGCCCTTATATGCCAATGGATTCATGGTCAACCAGCTCTTTTAGCCATCCTTCAAATGTTCAAGGAATTTATGGCGTTGTTGATCAAAGGGCACTGGATGGAATTAAATACTGGCTGAAGAATAAGAAAGGAGGCCAATTTATTGCTGTTGATGGGGGGAATGACAACAAAGACGGAGTATGGAAAACAGATAGTTTCAAAGCCGCTCAAAAATTTGTGGACATCATCAATTGGATCAGACAGCAATCCGGTGGCGAAGACCTGCCTGTTTGGTGGTCGGAATGGTATGCCTGGCCCCAGGATTCCTATTTGAAGAACAAAGCGGAGTACCGAAATGCCATTATGGCTGCGGGGCTGATTAAATCAATAATAGCCGGGTATGCAAACCTCATGATCTGGCAGCCTCAGGGTAATGCACAGGGATTTTCGTACCCTCTCGGAATATGGACTGATACAGAAATTGCAGGGGGAGGACAACCAACCTTGTTTTACGAGACTCAGAAAGGGCTACACAATTTTTTTAGTGAAGGCACAGAAATTTATAAAACCACTACAAGCTCTGCTGATGTTGTTTCAGTAATGGTGTGCGATACGGCTATCTTATTGGTTAACCAATTGTACGAATCAGTTAAGGTGAATATCGTAGGAATTGATGACGAGTTGGTACTTTCTCCCAACGAGGTTCGCTTTATCGTTGATTATGATATTACCACATCTTCAAAAATAATAAAGCAGGAAGAGGACTTTTGGGTTTATCCCAATCCAGTAAAAGATAAACTGTTTATTATTCCGGCAGGTTCGGGCAATTCACCTTACAGAGTGGAACTTTACAGCATTACTGGAAATAAAGTTATGTCGGAAAATGCACCCGTTCTTCCTTTGGAGTTGTCTGCCCTTACCAGCGGGACTTATCTGTTAAAAATAATCGGCAAAAGTGGCGGTTGTGAAAAGATTGTGATTAAAAACTAAACCCTTCTAATGATGAGGAATACCGCATTATTAATTCTGTTTGTTGTTGCTCTGATAAGCTGTTCTGATAATAATAGTACCGTTCAGCTTGTAACCAGCAGCCAAACAAAAGAAGTAACTTACAATCCTGAGTTCTATTTGATGAAACACTTCAGCCGTTTTATTGAATCAGGAGCACAGAAATTAGAAAGTTCAGATCCAAACTGCCTGGCATTTAAAGATTCAGAAAAAATTGTAGTTGCTTATTACAATCACGGAAACAACGCTGAAAAGGAGTTTGTAATTGGCGACAAAAAGTTTGCAGCTGCGCTTAACGCAAAGTCAATCAATACATTTATTATCCCCATCTAAGAAATTGAAAAACAAGATCAACGAGAACTAAGATTTTAAAAGATGATAAGATTGAAAGCAAAACCAAGGTATATTTTATGTAACATATGTACTCTTTTAATAGTACTATTTGGCCTGCATAACAAAGTTTCAGGACAAGAAATAACAAAAAATTCAGTGCCGCTAATTGGAGCACAAATCTTTATTGAGCCGGGGCAAACTCAGGAAGAGATTGATAACTGGTTCAGAATTTTGAAAGAAAACCAAATGCCGCTTTGCCGCATTCGTATGTTCGAATCGTACATGAAAAAAGCCGATGGAAGCTGGGATTTTACGCTTTTCGATCATGCTTTTAGAGCAGCCGACAAATACGGGATTAAAATCCTGGCAACGTTTTTTCCTTTTACAGAGAAAACCGATATCGGAGGTTTTAAATTCCCTCGCAACGAACAGCATTTAAATTCAGTGGCTCTTTTTATTAAAGAAACGGTACGTCATTTTAAGAGCTACCAAAGTTTATATGGCTGGGTATTGATTAATGAACCCGGATCGGGAGGAATTCCAGATAACAGTTTTGCAAAAGAAAAGTACGGAGAATGGCTCGAAAAAAATCCTGTCCGCGAATTTACTGAAAAAGGTTATCCGGTATTGAAAGACCTGAAAGACCAGCAATTTTTAATGGATTACAATACCTGGTACCTAAACTGGATTGCGAATGAAATTAGAAAATACGACAAAAACAGCCATCTGCATGTGAACAACCACGGCATTTTTAGCCTGGCTGCTGAATACGATTTTCCGGCCTGGCGTACCTTTCTGAACAGTTTGGGAGGCTCGGCTCACCCCAGTTGGCATTTTGGGGACTTTAAGCGCAACCAGTACGCTTTGTCCATGTCGGCTAACAGCGAAATAGTACGATCGGGGGCAGGCAATTTACCCTGGATTATGACCGAAATTCAAGGCGGAAACAACACATACAGTGGTATGGCTCCCTTTTGCCCGACTGCCGATGAAATTACACAATGGTTATGGATAACTGTGGCAACAGAAGCAAAGGGAGGTATTTTTTGGTCGCTGAATCCACGCGCATCAGGAATAGAAGCTGGCGAATGGGCTTTACTTACTTTTCAGGATGAACCATCCGACAGGCTTGTTGCAGCAAAAAAGGTAGCCGAAACTTTAAATAAAAATGCTGAACTGTTTAAAAATGTCAAAGAAATTAATTCCGGAATAAACCTGATGTACATCCGCGAATCAATGTGGGCAGAAAAAGCAATGGCTACACCTTCTTTACAAAACTACGAAGGCAGGGAGAATGGGGCAGTTATGAAATCGTTACTCGGTTATTTCGAAGCTTTCAGCGAGATGGGAATTAATACTGCCATTACCGAATTTGGCGAGTTTGATTTCAATAAAAAGGATTATAAAGGTGAAGTTATTATTCTGGCCAATCAATTGGCTATTCCTGATTCGTACGCTCCAGCTTTTGAAAATTTTGTAGCAAATGGAGGAAAACTAATTGTAGATGGATTGACCGGATTTTTTGACGAAAACCTGCACAATACAATGCTTACCGGTTTTGCTTTAGAATCCTTGTTCGGAGGCAATATCTCAGAATTTAAAGTGGTCGATAATCTTTTTGATGTTCTAATTAATGACAAAACATTACCTGCTCATCTTTGGCAGGGAACCATTCAGGAAAAAGGAGGAGAAGCAATTGCTTTTAAAAACGAGAAGCCTGTTGCGATAAGAAATAAGTTTGGAAAAGGCGAAACTGTTTGGGTACCATCATTGCTGGGATTGGGATCGCGCATTTCCGGCGATTATTCTCAGTTGAGTAATTGGCTTCTGGATGAAATTGATAGCATCGGGGAATTACCGGTGCATTTTAGCCGGCCAACAAAAGGCATGCTGATGAAATCGATGTGGGCAGATAATAAACTGATAACTGTAATTGTAAATAAATCAGGAAATATGCAGCATGTTCAGCTCGAATTGAAAAAACAAAAAAGGAATCCTGAAATACTATTTTGCAGCGACAACGATTGTGTTGTTACTGATTCATATCTGATCATTCATCCTGAAACAACGCTTGTAATAAACTGGAATTAATACTACTATGAAAAAAATATTTTTACAACAACGGACCACTTTATACATTTTGCTCACAGGAATTCTTAGTCTTTTCGTTCAAGGTGTTTGTGCACAAAACGATTGGGAAAATGAGTTAATGATTTCGCAAAAGAAATTGCCGGCTCGGGCTACGTCGTATTCTTATTCGAACGAAAAAGATGCGATGACCGGAGATCGTAATCTGGCAAACATTTTAATACTAAACGGAACCTGGAAGTTTCAGTTTGTGGATGATGATGAAAAACGGCCGCTTGATTTTTACCGGCCAGATTTTGATACATCGGGCTGGGATAACATTGAGGTTCCTTCGTGTTGGGAGATGAAAGGCTATGGTACACCTATTTATACCAATATTACCTATCCGTTTCCGGTAACCCTTCCGAATATCGACCGCGAAAACCCGGTGGGCTCATATGTCAAGGAATTTGAAATACCTGAAGATTGGAATAATAAGGAAATTATCCTGCACTTTGGTGGAGTAAGCTCTGCATTTTACTTGTGGGTAAACGGACAAAAAGCCGGTTATAGTCAGGGAAGTCGTTTACCTGCCGAATTTAATATTACTTCGCTGCTGAAAAAAGGGAAAAACAAAATTGCAGTGCAGGTATTTCGCTGGTGCGATGGTTCGTATCTCGAAGATCAGGACCACTGGCGGATGAGCGGAATTCATCGTGAAGTAATGCTGCTGGCTCAGCCCAAAGTGGCGATTAACGACTTTTTTGTTCGTACAAAATTCGACAGATCGTTAACTGATGCACTTTTGCAGATTCGTCCCGAAATAGAAGTGTCGGGTGATCAAAATATTGAGGGCTGGAACTTGGAGGCAAAATTGTTTGATTCTGAAAAGAAAAATGTGTTGTCAACAAAGTTGGCAATTGGTGTAAATAGTATTGTAAACGAAGCGTATCCGCAGCGCGACAATGTTCCTTTTGCTTTGATCCAACAAACTATTAAACGGCCTAAAAAGTGGTCCGCTGAAAATCCTTACCTCTACACGCTTGTTCTTTCACTTACTGATAATATAGGGAAACTGGTGGGAACTCGCAGTTGCCGGGTTGGTTTCAGAGATATTTCGATCAAAAACGGAACCTTACTAATCAATGGCAAAAAGGTAAAATTGTACGGTGTTAACCGGCACGATCACGATCCAATTAACGGAAAAACTGTTACCCACGAAGCAATGCGAAAAGAATTGGATTTAATAAAGCAATATAATTTTAACGCCATACGTACATCGCATTATCCGAACGATCCTTACTTCTACGAACTTTGCGACGAATATGGAATTTATGTAGTGGACGAAGCCAATGTGGAAACACACGGCGTAAATGGTTTGATTTCAAATATTCCTAACTGGCATTATTCCATTCTTGATCGTGTTATCGGCATGGTTGAGCGTGATAAAAACCATCCTTCAATTATTTTCTGGTCGCTCGGGAATGAATCAGGTTGTGGCCCAAACCATGCTGCAGCAGCCATGTGGGTAAAAGATTTCGATCCAACACGATTTTTGCATTACGAAGGTGCTCAGGGCGATCCGAATCATCCCAAATACCTTCCGGTAAATTCAGCCGAGTCTCACAACAGCAATTACCATGATTTGTCGAATCCCACCGATCCGCCTTATGTTGATGTTATCAGCCGCATGTACCCAACTCTCGAACAATTGGAAAACATGGCAAATAGTCCGTATATCAAACGGCCGATTATGCCTTGCGAATACGCTCATGCGATGGGAAATTCTCTTGGTAACATGAAAGAATACTGGGATATAATTCATAATTACGATAATCTGATTGGCGGTTTTATCTGGGATTGGATAGACCAGGGAATTTTACAAACCGACGAAACAGGAAAGGAATACTACGTTTATGGTGGCGATTTTGGCGATACCCCGAATGATGGTAATTTTTGTCTGAACGGTATTATTACTCCCGACAGAAAACCAAAACCTGCAATTGAAGAATGTAAATACATTTATCAACCCATTGTTTTCGAGGCTGTAAATCTTGAAAAAGGAATAGTAAACATTGTGAACCGTCACAGCTTTTTGCATACCGGCGAATATGATTTTTCCTGGTCGTTAATGGAAGACGGCAAATGCATTGAATCCGGAGAATTGGAGGATATTCTTATTGTTCCGGGCGGATTTAAAACCTTGTCGGTTCCATTTTCCAACCCAAAAATAAAGCCCGGTTGTGAATACTGGCTGCGCCTTTCTGTAAAACTGAAGAAAGATCAGATTTGGGCAAAACAAGGCCACGAAGTAGCCAAAGAGAAATTTTTGCTGCCTTTCTATGTTCAGGCTGAAACCGTAGCAGTAAAAGGTAGTGCAGAACTGGAAGATCTAACCGAAAACATAAAAGTGTCAGGAAAGAGTTTCGAAGTGGTGATTGACAAAAACAGCGGAAATATTGTTTCGTACAAAACAAACAGTAACGAATGGCTGCAAAAACCAATTGAACCAAACTTCTGGCGTCCTCAAACCGATAATGATGAGCGGGGGTGGAAATCGCATGAGAAATCGGGATTCTGGAAAGATGCCGCAGCAAAACTCAAAGTGATGGATATCCAAACTTCAACAACTAAAACAGCAGCAAAGGTGGTTGTAACAAAAAAACTGGAAGAGAAGGTAACCCTGATACAAACCTATACCATATCAGCCGATGCAAGTGTTAAAGTGGATTATGAGCTGGATGCAGACAAAAGTTTGCCAATGCTTTTAAGAGTTGGTAGCAGGCTTATTGTGGCGAATCAATATTCCAATTTGAATTATTATGGAAAAGGTCCGTGGGAAAACTATTGCGACCGTAACCAGGCTGCCGAAGTGGATGTTTACAGTGGCACGGTGGAAGATTTTCTTTTTGAATATATCCAGCCTCAGGAATGCAGTAACCGAACGGAAGTGCGTTGGCTGGAACTTAGAAATAAAAACGGAAATGGACTCCGCATCAGTGGCGATCAGCCTTTAAGCATATCGGTGTGGCCTTGGACTGCAGAGATGCTTGAGAAGGCAACCCATACCAACCAACTTGAAAAACAGGATTTCTTTACAGTAAATGTTGATTTATTTCAGTCGGGTGTGGGTGGTTGCAATTCGTGGTCGGATGATGCAATGCCGATAAAAAGATATCAAGCTCAACCTGGATATTACAAGTATACCTTTATTCTAAAAGCAATGGACTAAATTTTTTGCGATAAAATGTAACTAGCTATAAGACATAATTTCGATAGATAGTTATCTCCCTGATAACATACTATTTATAAATTTAAAATTATGAAGAAACTAAGATGATTATTATTGTGCCCTTTTTCAATAGGGGCAAAAACATTTAGCGTTGATTCAAGTAACGCAAGAAATTGTTTGTTCTTGGTTGTAAGTCTCTTGGCTTTTAGTTTGTCTGGCTACAGTCAAACAGCTGTAAATGTAAATATCGACTATTCCAATGTTGAGTCGGTAAGTTCGTATCACGCAGGAGTAACGCACACTCAGAAAAGTATTGACTGGTGGGGAGATGCAAATGCGATTGCAAGTGCAAAACAATTGCTTAGCTCGGTTACTCATTTCCAGAATCAGCACATTATGGGATGGGGACCCGGAAGTCCATGGCCTGACTCAACGGTTGTTAATCCTGCCAATTGGAATTGGGCTGTTTTGGATGATCGCATCAATTTGATACGGGAAACCAATGGTGAGGCGGTTATTACGCTTTGTGCCTGTCTTACCTGGATGCATACTCCGTCGATGAATGGACAAACCGATTGGAGTAAAATTGAAGAAGCTCCGACACCGGATCACTACGATGATTTCGCACACCTTTGCGCAGAAGTGGCGCGCCGTTATCCCGATGTAAAATATTTCCAGATATGGAATGAACTTAGCCCACATTGCAGCCATTACGCCGTAAGGTGCTGATGTTTAGCTTTGTCGTTTTTTAAAATTTCGGCAGGGGGTACAACAGATTTTTTCCGTGAGAACGGGGCATGCTTATAATGCAGCGTGTCGTAAATGGCTTTCACTTCTTTTGTTGGTTCGGTGCATTGCC
>JBKDZK010000891.1:0-2430 GCA_047971205.1 Draconibacterium sp. | reverse complement strand
GCTGAAAATCGAATTTTCTTTATTTCACCCCTCTGTCAGCCATAGAGGCTGACATCTCCCCTCAATGAGGGAGAAAAAGCGGAACCCCATGGCATAGCCAAGGGGAATTATTAGATTAAACCGATTCACGGTTCAAATCCTGCAATTATATCGACGAATTAATAAAATGAAAACTAAAAATCTCATCTCCTGTTTGAAAATTGAACTAATTTTATTTACTTTGAAATTCAAAGTACTTTCAACAATATGAAAACCACAGAAAATTACCTTGCCGAGATTAAGGAAATCCGCAAAATGATGGAAGATTCGAGCCGTTTTTTATCACTCAGTGGTTTATCCGGCATATTGATCGGAATTTATGCCTTAGCGGGAGCCATCATTTTCTACCTAAAAATGACCACTCCGCAAACAATGGAATATAGCGGTTCAACAGAAATTATTTCGTTAATGCTTTTTATTGCCGTAACGGTGCTGGTGGTTTCACTTATTACTGTTGTATTACTCACCTACAAAAGAGCCAGTAAAACAGGTAAAAAAATATGGAACCCGGGATCGCGGTTAATGCTGCTCAACCTCGCCATTCCGCTGGTAAGTGGTGGTTTGCTGATATTGATATTCATATTCAGAGGTGTATTTGAAATTGTTGCTCCGGGTTGTTTGATTTTCTACGGACTGGCACTTGTGAATGCGGCCAAATTCACCCGCCAGGAGATTTTCTACCTTGGCATTTTCCAGGTATCCCTCGGAATACTGGCAGCTTTGATTCCCGCCTGGGGCTTGCTTTTCTGGGCGCTTGGATTTGGGCTGATGCACATTATTTACGGAACACTGATGTATTTCAGGTACGAACACCCATCAAAAAACTAAGCCGTGAAAACCAGTTTTCAAAATTTAAACAAAGCATTTGACAACAAAATACGGCTGGGAATTATGTCGGTACTGTCGGTCAATTCACGGGCTTCTTTTAACCAGCTAAAAGAGGTACTGGAAGTGACCGATGGCAACCTGGCAAGCCACCTGAAAGCGCTGGAAAGTGCCGGTTACATAGCCGTGAACAAAAGCTTTATAAACCGAAAACCCAACACCAATTATGAAATTACTCCTTCGGGGGCAGCTGCATTTGAGAGTCATTTGCAGGCATTGGAAGAAATATTGAAACAACTTTAATTTTTTTTATCCACATACTTTGAATTTCAAAGTTCTTTGAATAACACATAAAATACAAACAACATGGAAGCAAAAGAATTCTTACAGGAAAGACAAAAATCGGTTAACTGGCAGATCACTTTAAAAGTGTTTATTATCGGCGCCATCACCATTGCCTTGCTCATTCCCAAATTTATGATCCTGGGACTGATTGGCGAGCGGCAAGGTACGGCAGAAATTACCAAACAGGACGTTATGCAAAAATGGTCGCTGGACCAAACCGTCCGTGGACCGGTTTTGATGATTCCTTACATCGAGCGTAGTTTTGACGTGGATGGAAAGGAGATCAGTGAAACAGTCAGACAGACTTACGTTTTGCCCAAAACGCTTAAAATTGGAAGTGAGGTCGCCCCTGAAAAACGAAAAATAAGTATTTACGAAGCAGTGGTTTACGAGTCGGGCATTAAAGTGGGAGGTAATTTTGAGCTACCCGATTTCAACACACTTAAAATTCCGCTAAACGATGTACTGTGGGAGAAGGCAAAAATCCTGGTTTCGATCAGCGATCTGCGCGGAATAAACGACAAAGTGGAGCTGAGCTGGAACGATTCTGTTTTTTCCTTTCTTCCCGGGATGGAAAATCGCCTGATCGGGAACAACGGAATATCACTCCCCCTTACTTCCCTGTCCGCAGAAAGTTTCCCGGCCAACTTTCAATTCACCCTTCATTTAAAAGGTTCGGAATCTTTGAACTTTGCGCCCCTGGGAGAAACCACCGAAGTAAATATGCTATCGCAATGGAACGATCCGGGGTTCGTGGGCAGTTTTTTGCCGGCCGACCACAACATCAACAAGGATGGTTTTACTGCTGAATGGAAAATCCTGAACTTTAACCGGAATTTCCCTCAACTATGGAAAAACGACGAATACCGTGTTACCGATGCTGATTTCGGGGTAAAACTGGTTACCGTTGCCGACCATTACCAGAAAAGTTCGCGCTCGGCCAAATACGGGATCATGGTCATTCTGTTTGTGTTTCTCTCTTTCTTTTTAAACGAGATCATCACCAAACAAAAAGTACATCCTTTTCAATACATTTTAGTGGGATTTGCCGTGCTCATTTTTTACCTGCTGCTGCTTTCCATATCCGAACAACTCGGGTTTAACCTGGCTTACCTGATTTCAGCGGTAGCTGTTATTACCCTGGTGCTTTTCTACTCCCGAACATTTCTGAAAAGCTGGGGCAATGCAATTGTACAAACCCTGATCCTGACTTTTTCGTTC
>JBKDZK010000890.1:0-1791 GCA_047971205.1 Draconibacterium sp. | reverse complement strand
GGGCTTTATAGAGATGCAGAAAAAATAACTCTGGTTATGGACAACCTAAATACGCACAAACCGGGCTCTTTATATGAAACATATAAACCCGAAGAGGCCAAAAGGATATGAGACAGGTTCGAGTTTGTTTACACACCAAAACATGGCAGTTGGCTGAACATGGCAGAAATAGAACTAAATGTTTTGATGGGGCAATGCCTCAACCGGAGGATTGACACCATGGACAAGGTTGAACGTCAGGTAAAGGCTTGGCAAAACGCTCGAAATAATATGGATGCTAAAATAATCTGGCAATTCAGCACGGAAGACGCAAGGATAAAACTAAGGCGACGTTATCCGACTTTTGATGAATGACATGACACTAGAGGTGGCCCGGAAGAAGCTGGTCGCGATGGGCATTTTGAATATGGAAAATACGCCGTTTATCCTGGAAACAATTTTAAAGCGCACGAAAAACCATTTGTTGAAGGTGCTTTTAAATTAAATGGAAAAACTAAATCGGCTTCGGCTGTAATGCCCTATTATACAGTATCGTATAATATTGATTCTAAATATGGTGAAAATGTAGGAAATGGTTTTAGTAAATATATTATTACCGATTTATTACGTGAAAAATATGGCTACGACGGTGTTGTTTGTACCGATTGGTCTATTATAAAATTACCTCCTAAAACACCTGCGGGGTTTGGAGGAAAACCTTGGGGTCACGAAGATAAAAGTGTTCCTGAATTACATTACATCGCTTTATTAGCTGGAATTGACCAATACGGAGGAAACAATCAAGCTGGTCCTGTTATTGAAGCCTTCCAAATGCTTAAAAAAGATAAAGGCGAAGCGTTTGCTAGAACACGTATCGAGCAATCGGCTGTACGTTTACTACGCAATATTTTTAATGTTGGTATTTTTGAAAATCCATACTTAAACCCAGACGAATCGGAAAAAATTGTTGGTAATCCAGAATTTATGAAAGCTGGTTACGAAGCACAATTAAAATCGATTATTATGTTGAAAAACAAAGAAAATGTGCTTCCTATCGATAAAAAGAAAACTATTTACATTCCAAAAATGTATAACGAACCAAAACGTAACTGGTTTGGTGTTTATAATGAAGGAACAATAGAATACC
This sequence comes from Draconibacterium sp., assembly GCA_047971205.1. Taxonomy (GTDB): domain Bacteria; phylum Bacteroidota; class Bacteroidia; order Bacteroidales; family Prolixibacteraceae; genus Draconibacterium. The sequence continues at coordinate 665 of JBKDZK010000890.1, read as the reverse complement.
CAATTAATATTGAAAATGTTAAAAAATACTTTAACATAATAAGCAATCCTGCAGAAGCTGATTTGGCAATAGTTTTTGCTAAAAGCCCAAGTAGCAATTATCCGGGATTTAGCGACGAAGATTTAAAAGAAGGCGGAAATGGTTACCTACCAATCTCATTACAATATCAAACCTACACGGCAAAATATGCTCGAGAAAAAAGTATTGCCGGAAATCGCTCTTATAAGGGAAAAACCAACAACGCTTCAAACATTACCGATTTATATGCCATTCTTGAAACTAAAGAACAAATGCGTGGTAAACCTGTAATTGTTTCGGTTACTGCGTCTCGCCCAATGGTATTTAACGAATTTGAAAGTAAAGTTGATGGCATTTTGTTAAACTTTGGAACGTCGGACCAAGCGTTACTTGAAATTTTATCGGGAAATGTTGAGCCTTCCGGTTTATTACCAACACAAATGCCAGCCAACATGAAAACCGTTGAATTGCAAAAAGAAGATGTACCTTTTGATATGGAGTGCCATAAAGATACACAAGATAACGTTTACGATTTTGGATTAAATTGGAACGGTGTTATTAAAGACGAGCGTAATGCTAAATACACATCAAAATAATTTTAAGTAGTCAAGTTTTTAAATAGAAAGTAGGAGTTATTTTATTGTGAA
>JBKDZK010000889.1:0-6080 GCA_047971205.1 Draconibacterium sp. | reverse complement strand
TGACAGAGGGGTGAAATAAAGAAAATTCGATTTTCAGCGATTTAGCTGAAATGAAGTTGGCGTAATACTCCTTGGCTCTGCCACGGGGATAGTCAACTTCAAGAATTTTCTTTATTTCAGGAAAAAATGAACCCAACTGAAAAGAATGCATCCTTCGACTTCGCTCAGGATGACTGTCATACATAGCGGAGTTGAAGTTTGTCACCGCTTTTCAATCTGCAATCGTTAATCGGTATTCATCATTCATCACTCCTTTCTGAGTCAATCGATTTCGATGGTTTCTTTCATCTTTTTCGAAGATGATTTTTGTATGCTGCTTTTGCGTACATTTGCCTCACTGTTAAGTAGAACATGAACGATAAAAGTTACATAGTCAAAACCCGCACTGCCTGTTTCCACAGGGAGAAAATGCTCATGTTCATGTTTATCTTTTCCGAACTCTGATTTCCCGGTTCCATTTTCTTACCCCCGTTTTTCATTCGTTCATTGTTAAATGTTGAACTGTTTTTATGGAACCTTATTACAACTGGTTGAATTCGCTGGTGAACAGGAACAAAACCGAATTTGCTGCGTGGAGTGATCTGAAATGGCTGAATACCTACAAGGCCCGCGAAGCTCAGGAAAAAAGAGACGAACTTACCGCTAAGTTGAACGGTAACCTGCTTTTTAAAGACACAAAACCTTATTACAACCGGATCTCCGGTGGTTGCAAATTGTGCGGCCTGGGGCAGTGGAGTTGTTTGTTTATAACCGGCAAGTGCAACGCTTCGTGTTTTTACTGTCCGGCCTCGCAGCTTTCTGACGATGTGCCCACCACACAGAACCTGACATTTGCAAATCCGAAGGCTTATGCTGAATACATCAATCATTTCAATTTTAATGGTGTGAGTTTTAGCGGGGGAGAACCTCTCTTGTTTTTCGACCGCACGCTGGAATATTTAAAACAGGTAAGAAAGAGGTGCAAGCCCGAAGTTTATACCTGGATGTACACCAACGGTATTTTGGGTGAAGCGCAGAAGTTCAGGAAACTGGCAGCAGCCGGGATCAACGAGGTGCGTTTTGATATCGGAGCTACCGGATTTAGCCTCGATAAGCTAAAGTTGGCGAAAGGGATCATTCCCAATGTTACCATCGAAATTCCGGCGGTACCGGAGCGAAAAGACCAGCTGATAAAGTTGCTTCCGCAAATGATTGAAGCCGGGGTGACCAACCTGAATCTTCACCAGTTGCGTTTAACTACGCACAATGTGAAACATTTGAGTAAGAGGAACTACAGCTACATTCACGCAGAGCATCCGATTGTGCTGGAATCGGAGTTAGCCGCACTTGAAATACTAAATGCCGTCCGCGAAAAGAGCCTGGATATCGGCATTAACTATTGTTCGTTCTATTTCAAAAACCGCTTTCAGAAAGCCGGTTTCAGAACACGGCTGGCACATGCTTTGGCCGGCCCCGATGAGGTGCTCACCCAAAACGGCTACATCCGCGAATACGACGGGAAAGCTATTTCCTACAAAGCTTTCAGAATATTTGATGTGAAGCCCGAAACAAATACAGTGAGTGAATTTGAACTGGCAGGGAAGAAATATTTCTATTTAAAAGAGCAAGTTCTGAAACCTACTTTGCTTGAGGATGAAGACCGGAGTGCGGTGGAGGATTTACTGGCCCGCGAACCGGAACAAATTCCAACCGATCCTTTGTTGTTCCGAATCTGGCAACTGGAATATGTGGAAAGAGGTTTGCGTGAATATTAATATAGCTCTCACGCATAGAAGGCAAAGAGTTTTTGAGATCGCAAAAGGAAATTCTGATAATCGATGTTTTGCGTGCTTTGCGCTTCTTTCTTTGCTTTGCGAGAACCGATTTTAATGCAATTTGTGAAGTCTTAGATAAGATTGGTCCATTTCCCTTTTAGTGATTCTTTCTGGCTGGCAACTTCTAGCATTTTGAGGAAGTCTTTTCTGGGAATGGGTTTGGCTCCCAGACTTGCCAAATGGCCGGTGGGTTGCTGTGCATCGATAAATGCAAACTGATGTTTCAGCGCAAATTGCACCAGGTGATAAAAGGCTGCTTTGCTGGCATCGGTTTTGGTGAAAAACATCGATTCTCCAAAAAAGCAGTTGCCAAATGAAAGGCCGTATAAACCACCTGCCAACTCTCCTTCAAAATAGCTTTCAAACGAATGGGCGTATCCCAGCTCGTGCAGTTTTACATAGGCTTCAATAATGTCGTTCGTGATCCAGGTTTCATCCTCGTGACTTCTTTTGATCTTGCTGCAGCTGGTAATCACCTCTCGGAATGCAGTATCAACCCGCAATTCGAAAGTCCCTTTGTTGATGACCTGTCGCAGGCTTTTGTTGAATTTAAAATCGCCAGGCAGCAATACCATTCGGGGATTGGGCGACCACCACAGAATAGGCTCGTCTTCGCAAAACCACGGAAAAATTCCCTGCAGGTAGGCAGATAGCAGGAACTCGGGCGTGAGTTCTCCGCCCATGGCTATCAATCCTTCATCATCGGCTAAATTCGGATCGGGAAATTCTATCATCAGGCGCAAATATAGGAAATTGGGCTGCCAGTAGGTAGCGCAACCGCCTGGTTTTTGCTTTTAACCGTTGTCGCTTTGAATTTTCGTGGCCGCATCAAAATAATTTTGATATTTTTGGTGTTCTACTACAACATATCTTGTCTCGGTGTTAAACGGGTGAGATAAAATAAAGTAGCGTAAACCGAAGTTCAGATAACAAAAAATGACAGAGATGTACAGAATGAATGCAAAGAAATACCTGGTGCTCGCGCTGGCACTGCTGATTGTTATTCCGTCTTTTGGACAGAAAAAGAAGAAAGAAGATGAAACAGGTGTAACGCCTTATTTTGTGGAGGGAATTACCTACGCTTTGCCGCGTACCGGTATAAAGTTGCAAATAGAGGCTGTGCGCGAAAAGTTCGAGCCGGGGCCTTATGCTGCCTATGCCGAACAACTGCTGGGAATTAAAGATGCCCAAACGCGTCCTTCTACCAAATGGGTGATTTCGGAAGTGAAAATCAAAACTTTTTCAGAATCCGATCCGGAGCAGGTACACAAAGCTTTGGGTGATGGCGCTTTGTTAGTGAGCTTAGCTGCCAACGGTTGCATTGCCGGTATTAATTCTGCTGGCAACGAAGCGCTTCCCGAAATTTGCATGTCGAACAAAACGGCCCAAAAGCCCGATCGTGAAGATGGTTTTTCTTTTGATTATTTTTCCGATACGCCTTTTGTGATCCAGGGAGATTCTTCAAATAATTTCAGACCCACAAAGGTGAGTGTGGAGCAGAAAGCAGCCGAAGCTGCCCGCCGGATCCTGAATGCCCGCATGAACCAGTACGACCTGGCAGCATTGCGGATCGACGGTGAATACCCGGACGGGAAAGCCTACGAGGTAAGCCTGAAAGAACTGAAAAGAACAGAACAAAACTACATTACGCTGTTTGTGGGAAGAACCACGTATAAAAAAGAAAGCTTTAGTGTTGACTATGTTCCCGGGGCAAAAGACAAAAATCCGGCGGTGGTTTTCCGCATTTCCGATGAAAACGGGGTGGTTCCTGCCACCGATTTATCCGGAAAACCGGTGATGATCGAGTTGGAAGCTGTGCCCGGTTTGGCCGAACAGTATACAAGCAATGCAAAATCAGATAATCCCGATGCGGGAAGCAGCGGTGTTTATTACCGGATGCCGGGTGTGGCCAACATCAAAGTTTCTTACGAAATGAATACGCTGGCAACCGCCCGCGAAACCATCGCACAATTGGGCGTGGTGGCCCCTTTGCCCGAAGAACTGCTGAACGGCGCTTACGCAGTCAGTTTTCACCCCGAAACAGGAGCGATCAAATCAGTTGAAAAGAAATAAGAGAACAAAGGGTAGTCGGAAGGCTACCCTTTTCTGTATCGTCATTTTGGCGGTATTTAATTTTTCTTATTTTTATCTGCTCAGAAAAAATCATTTAAAATTATAGGTATGACAAATGCGATTAAGCAGACTCTTCGCGATTCGAAGAAGGCAAGATGGACTGCCCTGGTAATATTGTCGTTTACAATGTTCGCCGGGTACATGTTCACCGAGGTAATTTCGCCTCTTAAACCAATAATGGAGCGTACGCTGGCCATGAACAGTTCCGACTTTGGTTTTATAACCAGCGCTTATGGTTTATTCAACGTATTTCTGATGATGTTGGTGATCGTCGGTATTTTACTCGACAAATTCGGAATTCGTTTTAGTACCATCAGCTCGGCACTGATCATGATCATTGGTGGGGCCATTAAATTCGCCGCCTTTAAAGGATTGATCGGAAGTCCGGATGCGACTATTCATATTCCGCTTGTGGATTTGGATTTAACCACCCAGGTTTTCTGGGCCGGATTTGGTTTCGCCGTTTTTGGAGTAGGTGTTGAATATGCCGGAATCACCGTTTCGAAAGCTGTGGCCAAGTGGTTTAAAGGAAAAGAAATTGCCCTTGCGATGGGTATGCAGGTAGCGATTGCCCGCGTAGGTTCGTTTGCTCCGCTCGCATTTGGTGCCAAAATCGCCAATACTTACGATGTGCCTACTACCATTCTTATTGTGGTGGTGTTCCTGATTTTAGGTCTTGTCGGTTTCTTCTATTACAACATCATGGATAGAAAACTCGATGCCGAGATTGTGGAAGAAGACGGTGCGCACGGCGATGACTTTAAATTTTCTGATTTGCTGGTGATCGTTGGAAACTGGGGATTCTGGCTGATTGCACTGCTTTGCGTATTCTTTTATTCTACCGTTTTCCCGTTTTACAAATACGGCCCCGATTTGATGGTGAATAAGTTTGGCGTTAGCGAAGACTGGGCAGGGTTCTTGCCAAGTTTGGTGCCTTTCGGAACCATGCTGCTGACACCGATCTTCGGAAGTATTTATGACAAAAAAGGAAAAGGTGCTTCGATTATGATTCTGGGAGCTGTTTTGCTGATCATCGTTCACGGAATTTTCTACCTGCCTTTTATTACCAACGTAGTTGCTGCTTTCTTTAACGTAATCCTGTTGGGTATTGCATTTTCGCTGGTGCCTTCTGCTATGTGGCCATCGGTTCCGAAAATTATTCCTGAAAGACAATTGGGAAGTGCTTATGCCTTTATTTTCTGGGTACAAAACTTTGGCTTGTGGGGAATTCCGCTGGCAGTAGGTATTGTGCTCGATAAAACCAACCCGGGAGTAGCCGAAGCAAAAGCCGCAGGCGAAGCTATCAATTACGATTACCAGACTACCTGGACCATTTTTGTAGTGCTGACCGTTTTGGCACTGATTACCGCGCTTCTGCTGAAATTGGAAGATAAACGCAAAGGCTACGGATTAGAATTGCCCAACATCAAACAATAATGAATGTTGGAGGTTTTAGATAGACAAACAATTTAAATTACAGATTTACATGACACAAATTAAAGATATACACCCCACCGAGGTTTGGAGTGTTTTTGACCAGATGCTGCAAATCCCTCGTCCGTCGAGGCACGAAGAGAAAATTCAGGAATGGGCGGTAAAATTTGGTGAAGACCTGGGACTGGAAACCATCAAGGATGCAGTCGGAAATGTGATCATCAAGAAACCCGCAACGCCGGGAATGGAAAACCGGAAAACGGTTGTGATACAGGGACACCTGGACATGGTTCCGCAAAAAAACAGCGACAAGGAACATGATTTTGTGAACGACCCGATTGAAGCCTATGTTGATGGCGAGTGGGTAACCGCCAACGGAACCACTTTGGGAGCCGATAACGGAATCGGTGTTTCGTCGGCAATGGCGGTGCTGGCATCCACTACGATTAAGCACGGGCCTATTGAGGTGTTGCTGACTGCTACCGAAGAAACCGGCATGGACGGAGCCAACGGTTTAAAAGCCGGCTTGCTGGATGCCGATATCCTGATTAATACCGATACCGAAGACGAAGGCGTTTTTAGCGTAGGCTGTGCCGGAGGTATCGATGTAACGGCTACTTTCAGGAATAAAGCCAAAAAGGTTAACAAAAAATACGCAGCCTATAAACTGAGCATTACCGGTTTAAAAGGTGGGCACTC
>JBKDZK010000888.1:0-2024 GCA_047971205.1 Draconibacterium sp. | reverse complement strand
GAAGTAGCGTACTACCTCCTACTCCGAAGTTTTCAACCTGATACTTTTTTCCTAAAAGCAATTGCAGTTGTGCCGGATACGAATGTTGATCCGGGTTATTCAAACGGGCCCCAAAAGTGATACTATCACCAACACACGCTACTTTTACAAGTTTTTTTTTGACTTCTTCATTACTAAACGAAGTGAGAAAAAAAGCCAATACCAACATGGTAACTTTTGTGAAATAACTATGCATTGTCATAAGCTTTAATTTTAATCTGAATCAATTTATATCTTCAACATAAAATGATGAAAATTCAAGAATCGTTGCTTCTCCCTTCGATTCGGTGATTTTTAGCCTGAGTGCCGAAAATTCCGCATCCTCAAAACGGTGTATGAATTTATGTCCGATGCATGACCCTTCAAAAATAAGCTCCCAGCCTTTTGAAGTTTTTCCTTCCAATACAAATTTACGGATTCGTTCACCCCTGGAAATATCTTCCATTAACACCACCTGGTTTACCTTCGTGTATTCAGGAAGCTTCAAGGTCAATTTTCTCCGGACACCTGAAACAGTGGCTATTGGATTTGAAAATCTGCTTTTTATTTCATCGCCAAATTCTTTGAGGCGTTTTACATCAGATGCAGGCATTAATCCGTCAGAATTTGGTGTCACCCCAAGAATCAGCGTGGTATTGTGCCCCACCGAATTGTAATACATATTAACCAGCTTGTCGAGCGGATAAATAATCTGTTCGCGATTGGGTTCCCAAAACCAATCGTGTCCACCGTTTCCACGTAGCGGGGCATCGCTCATCGCAGGAATATAATATTTCCCGTCAGAATCACCGGTTTTTAGCAATTGGAAGTTGTTGGCGCCAATTTCTTTTTTAGCCGATTCGCCGGCTCCTGTAGAGGAATATGGGAAAGTCCCCCAACAAGGGTAAGGCACTGTACCTGTTTCGCTACCGCCCCAACGCATATCGGCGCGTTGCAGGTTGTGGTAAAACAAACAATTCGGTTGATATTTTTCAAAAACGGAAAGCACATCGGGACCGCCTTGTTCCGGTCCATGAGCACCACCATCAAACCAAACCATTGCCCAATCACCGTAATTGGTGAAAATCTCTTTCACAATGCGTTCAATCATCCGGTTGTAATGCTTTTGACGATTTTCAGCAAATTCATCTTCACCCTGCACTTTAAAATCATGGATACCGTAAAAAGCATTCCATCGTGTGCCAATGTATACGCCCGGCAAAATCCCATGACGTTCGCAGGCTTCCTTAAAATCACGGAGAATATCGCCTTTCCCGTTTTGCCATTTCAGGGCTTTCATGCAATAGGGAGTTGCATCACTTTGATGAAAGAAGAACCCGGTTTCGTGACTAACGGTAAAAATGGCAATTTTAAATCCGGCATCTTTCAGCGACATGATCCACTGATCCATGTCGTACTTTTGCGGATTAAAACTGTTGTAATCTTCTACCGGGGTGATACGGGCATTTTTTTGTACATAGAACTCTCCGTCAAATACATGCAAATCCCAGCAAACCAGTGCTGCCAGCTCGGCATTTTGCCATTGTAATTGTGCCGGGGTTGGAAGCGAAAGTTGTTCTTGAGAAAAGCCAGATTTTATAAAAAATCCCAATAATATAAGAGTTAATATCAAATATTTCTTCTTGTTCATTCTTTTGTTGTTTTTAAAGTTATGATACTTACAAATTTGTAAGCCAATGTCACCACGATAACCACAAACCTACATATATCATTCTGCTCTGTAAATAGACAATTACTGAAATAACATGGACAATCTTATCGTTTGCAGAACAGTATCTATCATTTGTGCAAAATCTATTTATTTTAAATAATTCTTTTCAATTGAAAAACAAATTCACGGGGCCCAAATTTCAGGTTAATTTGTGATTTGGTATTTAGCAAAAGGCCGTTTGCCGGTTTGCCGGTAATAATATTTTTCAATGCTATAAGAAAATGGATAATGCTTCCAACTTATAACACCGTCGGTAACTGAAACAATTAAATAA
>JBKDZK010000887.1:0-5488 GCA_047971205.1 Draconibacterium sp. | reverse complement strand
CTGGTTTACAAACCAACTTCTGAAATAGTAATTGACACGATAGTTTGTGATAGTCTGGTTCTTAACGGAGTAACTTACACAACAAGTGGAACCAAAGAGCAGCACTTTACAAACGCTGTTGGTTGCGACAGTATGCTAACGATCAACTTGACGGTATTGGAAAGCACTTTCGAAACCATCAACCGCACAGTGTGTGATCAGGTTACCATCAATAATTCCACTTATACTCAATCCGGACGATACATCCAGCATCTGACTAACGCTGCCGGTTGTGATAGTACTTTAACCATCAACTTAACGGTAAATGAGAGCAGTGAATTAACATTGAACGAGACCCACTGTGATTCATACGAATTAAACGGGATCACTTATACAGAAAGTGGGACATATACTATCAGAAGTGAAAATGAAAGCGGTTGTACCCTTATCATTACACTGAACCTGACAATCCTTGATCCGGTAGAACTAACCAGCGATGCAAGTGACCTCACTGTAGAATGTGACGGAAACGGCAACCTGGAAGATCTAAATAACTGGTTGCAGACAATTGGTGGAACAGGTGCTGCCCAGGCAGGATTTGGAACAATCAACTGGACCAACGACTTTGAAGGACTGACACCGGGATGTTGTAACACCGGCTCGGTACTGGTAACATTCACCGCTTACGACGAATGTCAGAATTCAGTATCAACCAGCGCAACATTTACCATTGTTGACAGCGAAGCTCCTGCATTCACCGCTCCTGAAGATATCACTATCTACTCAGGCGAAGAATGTCAGTACGATGCCAGCATTGAGGTTACAGGTGATGTAACTGACGAATCAGATGCTTGCTGCCCGGAACTGGATGCTACTTATACCGACGTGGTCGAACAGGGAGCATGTGCCGGAGAGTGGGTAATTACACGTACATGGAACCTGGCAGATGCTTGTGAAAATCAGGCAGAAGCCCAGGTACAGGTAATCACGGTTATGGATACCGTTGCCCCGGTGGCAGTTTGCAACAATATTACGATCCAACTGGGCTCAAATGGTATGGCCAGCATAACCGTTGATGATTTAAATGGCGGTTCAACCGATAATTGCGGCATCGACACGGTATTTATCAGCCAATACGATTTTGTCTGCGGCGATCTTGGAACCAATGAAGTTACACTGACAGTGTTTGACAATTGCGGCAATACTTCAACCTGTACTGCTGAGGTAACCGTTGAAGCCGGAGATGTTGACTGTGGTCAGGAAAAACTAATTGCACAACCCGATGTACTTACTCTGGTTGTTTGTCCGGGCGGAATAGTAAATGGTTCGATCAACCTGCTAACAAACGACGAAGGCATTGGAACCTCTGGTGTTACATTGAGCGCAGATAATATTCCGGACAATGTACAGGTAAACCTGACCGACGGAGAATTATTGTATGCCAACGAAATAGCATCGGAAGCGGTAATCCAATTTACTTATACGATTTGCAGCAATGCAAATCCGGAAAATTGTTCTACCGCCGAAGTAACTATCCACATACAACTTGATACCGACTGTGACGGAGTTCCGGATGTAATCGATATTGACGACGACGATGATGGTATACTTGATATCCATGAAATGGAATTTAACAATACCACCGGAGAATATGAAGATATTGATACTGACCAAGACGGAGTTGTGAACCGACTGGACATCGACTCAGATGGTGACGGAATTCCGGATAATATCGAATGGCAGCAAACTGCCACCGAAATAACCAATCACCCGGATTATCTGGAAGTAGAGTATATTCTGCCTTCGGGGATCGATGCCAACGGCAATGGATGGGACGATGCATACGACAGTGAAATGGGAGGTACATACTACGATGCTTTTGATACAGACCTGAACGGAGTTCCTGATTACCTGGACAGTGACAGTGACGGAGACGGACTGTCGGATCTAATCGAAGGTAGTGACTCGGATTTTGACAACATTGCTGATGTACAACCTCTCGGAATCGACTCAGATGGTGACGGGCTGGATGATGCATTCGACACATATAATACAAATTCAGAGTGGTTGAATGGTAAAAATGCCATTGGATCGAACGTACCTTTGGAGGATGAAAACGAAAATGGAATCAGAGACTGGAGAGAGATTGACCCAATCGGTCCTCCACTGCCACCAGAAGCCGAAGGATGTGAATTATTCATCCCGAATGGATTCTCACCAAACGGAGATACCTATAACGATTACTTCGAGATTATTTTTACCTGTGAAACCGGTGATTTACTATTCGAAGCAGAATATCCGGATGCCAAAATAGAGATATTCAACCGTTGGGGTAACAAAGTTTACGAAAGAGAAAACTATGGGAATACCCAAAGATGGAGTTACCAGGATGCATGGTGGGATGGTAAATCAACCAATAAGATGCAGGTTGGCAGGGATAATCTTCCAACAGCGACCTACTTCTACATCTTATACCTGGGAGACGGAAGCAAGCCAATTACAGGAACAATATTCCTAAATAATTAATGGTAATGATTAATGAAATGTTGAATCCAAAAAAAGAAAGAACGATGAAAACGAAATTAAATATTATCAAAGCTTTAGGGATCCTGGTAATTGCATTGACTGCGTTCACCTCTAACGCCCAGCAGGACCCAATGTACACTCAGTACATGTTTAATACGCAAACCATCAACCCTGCTTATGCAGGGACATGGGAGTCGGTAGGTTTTATGGCACTGGCCAGAAATCAATGGGCTGGCTGGAACGGGGCACCTGAAACATTTACCTTTTCGCTGCAGGCTCCTCTTAGAAATGAACGCGTTGCCTTAGGCTTAAACGTTATTGGCGATAAAGTTGGGCTGGTTAAACGTTTTGACATTTCTGCTGACTACTCTTATTTGGTTCCATTGAGTGAAAAAACCAATTTAAGGTTAGGCTTAAAAGGCGGATTTGTAAACTATACCAATAATTTGGAAGACCATAGCATTATTAACCCTGGCGATCCTAAATTTATTGGGAGAATAAGCAGTGTGAAACCCAACTTTGGTGTTGGAGCTTTCCTCTACAGCAAGCGGGCCTATGTTGGTTTTTCTGTTCCGAGGGTATTAAATGTAAAGCTCGACTCCGATATGCAGAGTGCCGCTGTTCAGGCAGAAATCAGACACTATTTCCTGATTGCCGGTGCGGTTTTCGATTTGGGTGAGGATGTTAAATTCAAACCAACAATGCTGAGTAAAGCATCGTTTACATCGGAAACAGGGACTCCCCTTCAAATGGACTTTTCAGGAAACTTTCTGATCAAAGAAAAACTCTGGCTGGGAGCCATGTACCGTACCGGATCTTCCTACGGCTTTATTGCCCAGTGGATTTTCGACCAAAAGCTGCGTGTTGGTTATGCAATCGATTTTGCCACCAACAACATCAAGAACCACAATAACGGAACCCACGAAGTTATGGTGTCATACGAACTTAAATTCAGAAAAGAAAAAGTGGTTTCACCACGATACTTCTAATAGATATTGTTGTGTTTTTTAGAACCCGAGTTCCAGCTTCCCTTGCTGGTTCTTGGGTTTTTTCTTTTGATGTTTATAATTGTTACCACAATACTTCTTTTGTTACAAGGGCACCAGTTTCCCTATTCATTACTACGACCAACTGGCACGTTACGAAACGAATCACTTTCTGCGTTATGCCAGTATTTTATTTTCAGCATACACTTTTACTTTGCGGTAGATTTCAATCACCGTGTCGCTTTTTGAAAGTGTACCGTATATCTTCTCCAGAAAACGCTTCTTCATCATCATGTCAAAAGAAGGTTTAAAATTAACATCATACACCCACGAAAGCTGCATAATTTTAATATCAACCTGGTTGGCAACATCCGCCTTTGATACCAATTTCCCCGCCAGTACTTGTTTGGCCACCTCCTCCGAAACGACTCCGCCTTTGGGCATTTCCCAGGTTAAAGTATGATTAGGAACGGCTTTGGGATTTATGTAATAGTCCGTAATTACCTGGAGTATATCCAGCTTATCCGCATCGCGAAGAATACGCGCATACAAAAGCTCGTTTTCATCTGAATCCCGTGGTAACTCCCGCTTATTGTGGGACTGAACAGCCAACAGAATTTTACGCTTCTCCCCTTCCCCGCACTCATCCAGGAAATCATATTCATTAATCACCTGCAATGAGTATTCAGCATGATCCACTGACTGTGTATCGTTGAAAGTATTAAACTCCAGCAGTTGCCTGAACCGGCCAACGTCATGAAAAATACCTACCAGAAAAGCCATTTCCTGCTCTTCTTCGGTAAGCCGAAGACTTTGAGCTATGTCTACACACAGTTTGGCTACGCGAAAAGAATGCTCGTATTTGATCTGAAAATTATTGGCTTGCTCTTCCGATAATCCTGAAAATGAATCAAAATACCTCTGGAATCTTATTTGTGCGAGGTCAGTTCCCTTCTCCATAAATCCAACTTTTGAACGGGCAAAGGTAACTATAAGCCCTTTCGACCTTTACCGCTCGTTCAATATTTTATCAACATTTAACAGAAGAAAGCCAAACCATAATCTTTCGAAATAAAAGAGCATTATACTCATTATTATTTCTGCATGATTGGGGAATTTTGCTATTTTTGCGCCACGAAACGGTCCCATAGTTCAATGGATAGAATATCAGATTCCGGTTCTGACGATCTGGGTTCGAGTCCCGGTGGGACTACCAGAGAGAGGCTATCGGAATAAAAAACAATCCGATAGCCTTCTTTTTTTGAACTATGGTCAATTTAGCTTTCTTAAGCAATTAAAAAATCACACAGAAGTTGTTAAAAAAATTCCCGATTGTTTTGATGGGTGTACGACAAATTTCACGAAATAAAAAAATAATGGGTTATAAACAGATTTGTATATACTCATAACAATCATGTCATAAGCAATTTTCTATTCCCAAAGATTACGTTCTTGTAAAAAAAACATAATGGAAACACGAGAAAAAGAAATGGCAAGAATGTTTGAAGAGCGCCTTAGGCTTTGGAAAGAGAGCCAGGCAGGACAAACCGATGGTTACGAATATGAGCGGAGTTTTGCAGAGATGATGCGAAAGATAGAGGAAGAGGTATTCAGGGCAACAGGCTGTCTTTGAAGAAGCGTCCCGGATGCTGCAAATCATTTGGGGCATTGATTTAAATGCCAAACAAATTGAAAGGATATGCCATTATCACGGGCAACAAAACAATTTAAAACGGATGCAATACAAAACATTCAACGAGCAGGGGCTGCTGATTGGTTCCGGAGCCATTGAGTCCGCACAACGGGACATCCTCCAACAAAGGCTCAAACTCTCAGGGCAGCGCTGGACAATGAAAGGCTTACAGCAAGTTGCCAACCTAGTGTAAAGATTTTATATTTACCGAACTATTTTTTCTTTTTCCATCATAAGTCCACTCAAAAGGCTTGGCTCGATCCGTATTGTAGGTGTCAACATACTGGATTATTTGCCTTGCTAA
>JBKDZK010000886.1:0-2729 GCA_047971205.1 Draconibacterium sp. | reverse complement strand
CTCAGTTTGATGGCCTTAATATGAACCTGGGTAACATTTACCGTTTATCGAATGCCGAAACCCGTTCCATTAGCCCCGAGAACTTTACCGGAGAAAAAGGAAAAGGAGGAATGGCGTCGCTGGAAGATAAAGGAATCCGAAACAAGGCAAATGCGGCGGATGTAGCACGCGATCTGGGGCAGGGATGGAAAGTTAACCCGTTTATAATTATTAAACCGGGAGAAACTTTTACGCTTGCTGAAATTGACGGTTCAGGATCCATTCAACACATTTGGATGACCCCTACCGGAAACTGGAAATTCTCCATTATCAGAATGTACTGGGACGATGAAACCGAACCTTCGGTTGAATGTCCGGTGGGCGACTTTTTTGCTATGGGCTGGAATGTTTATGCTCCGCTTTCTTCACTGGCTGTTTGCGTAAACCCGGGAAGCGCTTTTAACTGTTACTGGCCAATGCCTTTCCGCAAAAAATGTAAAATTACTATGGAAAACATTAACGATCAGGATGAGATGCGTTTGTACTACCAGATCGATTATACCTTAACTGATGTTCCGGATGATGCAGCTTATTTTCACGCCCAGTATCGCCGTACAAACCCAAATATGAATTCAATACATACCTTGGTTGACGGAATCAAAGGACAAGGACAATATGTGGGAACTTACATTGCCTGGGGCGTAAACAATAACGGCTGGTGGGGAGAAGGTGAAATCAAATTCTATATGGATGGCGATTCAAAATTTCCAACTATTTGCGGAACCGGTGCTGAAGATTATTTCTGTGGTTCGTACAATTTCGATCGCGACGGGCAGTATAAAGAGTTTTGTACGCCTTACGCTGGGCTTCATCAGGTTATAAGGCCCGACGGAACATACCGGTCGCAACAGCGTTTCGGCCTTTATCGTTGGCATATTACCGACCCGATCAGGTTTAAAAAGGATTTAAAAGTAACCGTTCAGGATTTAGGTTGGCGTCACGGACATCGTTACCTGCCGCAAAAATCTGATATCTCTTCTGTGAGCTTTTGGTATCAGTCCGAACCACACGCAAAATTCCCCAAACTCCCATCATGGCAGGAGCTAGAAGTAAACTAAAAAATTCATCCTATGTGGCGAACAATAATTTCAATAGCAATTGGAGTAGGAATCGTAGCGGGATTGGGATCCTGTTCATCTTCTTCTAAAAAACAAAAGAAACAAGAAGAACCAAATTCAAATCAAATGACGGACTACAAGAAGGGCACTTATGGTTACGATGCTGCTTTTTTAAAAGAAAACAGTATCGATTTTATAGAGCTGAGTGATGAGAAGGAAATGGCTAAAATAATGGTAGTACCTGAACTTCAGGGAAGAGTAATGACTTCAACTGCATTGGGTAACGATGGGCTCAGTTTTGGTTGGATAAATTACGATCTTATTCAATCGGGTGAAGAAAGTAAACAATTTAATCCTTATGGTGGTGAAGAACGCTTTTGGCTGGGGCCTGAAGGCGGGCCTTTCTCAATATATTTCGAACAAGGCAAAGAACAGGATTTTGCTAACTGGGTTGTACCTCCTGTTTTAGATACAGAAAGTTACGAGGTTAAGCAGGAAAGTTCTTCATCGGTTACCTTTGAAAAAAATACGTCGCTGGTAAATGCGTCAGGAACAGCATTTAATGTCGGTATTAACCGGAAAGTATCTTTGCTCAGCAAAAACGAGCTGTATTCAATATTGCCGGTAGATTTACCAGCCGAAATTTTCGATGTGGTAGCCTACCGGTCTGAAAATAAGATCACTAATTTAGGAGAAAACCCTTGGGAGAAAGAGGACGGATTGCTTTCAATTTGGTTATTATCCATGTTTAACCCTTCACCGTCAACTACGGTATTTATTCCTTACAATACTGATGTGGAAGGGCCGGTTGTTAACGACGAATATTTTGGCAAAGTACCATCCGATCGCTTGATCGCGAATCACGGAACTGTATTTTTTAAAATTGACGGGAAGTATCGCAGCAAAATTGGTATTCCTCCGGGAAGGGCAAAAAATCTGTGTGGAAGTTTCGATGCAGAATCCAATGTGCTGACTTTACTTTGGGTTTCGCTGCCTGAAGAACCGGCTGAATATGTTAATTCTACTTGGGGAGAGCAAGACGATCCCTATGCCGGCGATGTTATAAACTCGTATAACGATGGTCCGGTTGACGGAAAAATAATGGGGCCTTTCTACGAAATGGAGACATCTTCGCCTGCAGCAGCATTAGAACCCGGAGAATCAATGTCGCATGTGCAATGCCTTGTACATATTCAGGGAGATAAAATGCAATTGGCCAAAGTTGTATATCAGCTTTTCAACCTTAGGCTGGATGAAGTAGAATCAAAATTCAACAGGGAATAGTATGGAAAAGAAAGCAGTTATTCCGAAGGGGATTGTGTTGCCCTTTATTTTGCTGACATCGTTATTCTTTGCCTGGGCATTGCCAAATAATTTAACCGATACAATGCTTGCAGCATTCAAAAGAATAATGAGTTTAAGTGATGCAAAAACTGCCTGGATTCAGGTTGCATGTTATTTACTGGGCTACGGTTGTTTTGCCATTCCTGCTGCATTATTTATAAAACGCTTTACTTACAAATCGGGTGTTCTACTCGGATTAGGAATGTATGCAAGCGGTACTTTTTTATTTTATCCGGCAATGTTACTGGCGGGATGGAATATCAACGTAAGTTTTCTGATGTTTTTATT
>JBKDZK010000885.1:0-1808 GCA_047971205.1 Draconibacterium sp. | reverse complement strand
ACGGAGCAATGGACTACTTTTACGTAGGCAACCACATCAAGTCCGTAGGCTTGCACGATGGTTATGCCAGCTATAGCTACAAAAAAAACAAATTCAGCCTGCGCGCCGACCTGCATTACTTCGCTTCGACCGGTAACATATCGGCCGGTACGGACAAATACCTGGGCACCGAACTGGACCTAAGTTTCGGCTACAAAGTAAACGAAGCCGCGTTGCTGTCGGCAGGCTGGTCGAGCATGTTCGCATCAGACAACATGGAAGTGTTAAAAGGAGCTCCGAACAGTTCCGGCAGCAACTGGGCCTGGTTAATGTTAACGGTAAAGCCCGATTTTATTAAGTAGCCTCTACAAGAAAGCTCCATTTTTTTCGTTATGCTTGCCTGTTAAAAAATTGTATTTATTTGTTGAATTTAAAAAAATTAACCTTTACATTTGCAGCGAATTATCTCATACGCCACACATAAGGCAAATGTAGAATTAATAACCACCTCCTTAGAAAGCGGACTTGTGAAAGCCCTTATAAGGAGCTAAAGTAGAGTCTTTATTGCGCTCCCAAACGTTCTTACTTGATATATTTCTTAATTTGGTCCTCAGTCCAATAGTGTCTGCACAGTATCATCGTAATCAAAAATGATTACCCAATAAAGTTTCGTTCTTAATTGAGGATAACTTTTGAATATTTTGATGACTGCTTTTCCTTTTAGAATCCCCATCAATTGAGACAAGGACATTTTGGGCGGCATGCTGACGATTAAATGAATAGGATCAGTTTGAATATTCATTTCAATTGGCTCACACGATTTCCATTCTAAAAAACATGGGAATATCTCTTAATAGCTTCCCCTTAACAAGACCTTCAAGAATTCGATATCGAGACTTTAGTACCCAAACAATATATAAGTACCCTATATATAACACGACTTAGTTTTTTGAAATTACTCATCTCTCTAAGTTAAGGATTTTAGATGCAAAGCCATTTATACATGCCCATCACCAGAGGAGGTGGTTTTAAAGATTATTATAAACTGAATATTAACCATTAAAAAAAGGAGGACATAAAATGAGACTTAAAAATAAAGAGTGGCAAGGTAAAAGGAGAAAGGTAAAAGTACTTGGAGTGGCAACACTTTTAGCTTTAACCTTCTCTCTTTCTACTGCCACAGCACAAACAAGCGTTAACGCCACAGGCGGAGATGCTTCGGGCAGCGGGGGCTCGGCGAGCTACTCCGTAGGACAGGTTGTTTACACCACCAACACCGGCACAAGCGGTTCTGTGGCACAAGGCATACAGCAACCCTACGAAATTTCGGTAGTAACAGCGATAGAAGAAGTTACAGGTATCCACCTTTCGGTTTCGGCATATCCCAACCCAACTACCGATTATTTACAGCTAAAAGTAGAAAGTGACAAGTTGAAAGACCTATCCTTTCAACTATACAATATGAATGGAAAACTATTACAAAGTGAAAGGATTACAGGTAACCAAACAAGCATTGTTATGAGCAATCTTGTACCTGCAACGTACTTGGTTAAAGTAGTTCAAGGCAACAAAAAATTAAAAACATTTAAAGTCATCAAAAACTAAGGAATAATTAACAATGAAAAGAGTGTTTACCTTTATTGCAGCCGTTCTATTAACGGCAAATGTGTTTGCTCAATCACCCGAAAAAATGAGCTACCAAGCCGTAATCAGAAACAGCAGTGATGTTTTGGTAACAAACACACAAATCGGGATGGAAATAGATATCCGCCAAGGTTCTGTATCAGGAACAGTAGTTTATACCGAAACACAAACGCCTACAACCAATG
>JBKDZK010000884.1:0-9497 GCA_047971205.1 Draconibacterium sp. | reverse complement strand
ATACTTTGGAGTAATCTCCGTCGATCACCGCGGTAATATCATGTCCGATACCGGTTCCCACTGTGTTAATACCGTTATCATCCGACAAATTGGCCATCAGGGTTGGGTTTTTACTGGTTTTATCGCCCGACTCAAAATCGGGAGAATCCAGAAAGAGATCGATTCCAGGTCCCTGGTTGTCAGTAATATCCGAGCCTGCACCGCCAATGTTGAAATTATCAAAAGCTCCGTGCGCATCTTCCAAGCCATTATCGGCATAGTACATTATTTTTCCTTCTCCCAAGCTGTATGAAATATCTTTGGGAACCACAAAACTAAACGTGAATGCCCCGTTTTTCACACTCGATTCACCTTTGTAAATAATGTTCTCACGCACTTTAAATTTCATCGGAGTTTCCCCGCCGTTGCCAAGTGTTTCCATTACCACTTGCTTGTCGAAAACCGTTGGGATCATATTACCGTTGAAGTCATCCAGCTTATTCCCGAAAGCATCGGCCACATAACCTTCTATGGTTACCTTTTGCAGGGCACCGATTGTTTCCTTTTTGCCATTGGCATCCTGCTGGTTTATTTTACTGGTAACAATTCTGTATTTTGGGAACGACAGCCGCAGTGCCGGGTCGGCCAGCAAAGAAAAGTTTCGTTTGTTGGTTGAGTCTCCGATGTTTGTTTTTGCCAAACGCATCACATCTCCCATGCGGTAGTGTTCGCCATTTGCATCGTTTTTGAAAATGTAACTGTAGAAACTTTTGCTGAGCTTAAAATTAGCATTGGCAAAAACTACGCGGGTTGTGGAGAAAAGTCCGATTCCCCCGCCGTTGGGATTCAGCAAAATGTATTCACCGGCCGATGTTTCATCTCCGTCAAAGCGACTGAATTCGCAGGTTGCCGTCACAAAAATCGGCATCCGCGCCGTATTCGACCATGCGTTGATTTCACTGATGTCCAAAACACGTTCTTTCGCCAGATAACGTTCGCTGGCATGTCCGATGTAGTTTAAGATCAGGACACCGTCTTTTACACGCTCACCAATCGCCGCATTTACTTCGGGATAGCTTTCTCCGGCCGGTGTTACCTGCTGAACATATGCATCCAGGTATATTTTGTCGCTGAGAAGTGCTTTGTTGTTTTTATTTACCGAATCAGCCAGTTCCTCCGACTGATGCATGTGGAGTCCTGAATCTTCATCATCGCCGATAAATGTGATCACACTTCGCCAGCTTCCCAATGCTTCAGGTTCGTGGTAACGTTTGATCTTATCCACTACCGACTGTGCCTCGTAAGCTGTGGCAACAGGCAGCCGGCCTATTCCCAGATCGATGGCGCCTTTGGAAACCGTTTCGCCGGCATCGAGCAAAACAAAATAATCGTCGGTAACAAACGAGGCGGTCGGCAACAACGAATTAGCCGACTGAAAAGTAGGGATAAAGTTATTGCTTTCGGAATGGATGCCTTTGTTATCGTAGCTGCCATCGCCCACCAGCAATACATATTTTAAGGTATTTCCCCGGTCGTACATCATTTTAATAAAGTTCCGTATTCCGGTGGCATCCTTACTTCCGGAGCTAAACTCGTTGTATATTTTATCAGCCTCCACTACTTCCACACTCATTCCACTGTAGGCGCGGTGAAAATTGGCCAGTTCGTTGGCTGCGTCTTTAAATGCCGCATGTGTTATAATCACGTATTCCGGGGTACTCAGCGCATGAAGATTCTGATTTTCAACTTCTCCTGCCAACTCCGGTTCGCTAAAAGTACCGCTTGTATTAAACACCACGTATTCATACAGTTCATCGGCCGGACGCTTAGCCGTTAAAGTACTACCACTTAATTCGGCCGGCACTTCCTTTACATTATTAATATCGGTCACATCCAGCAAACGGGTGGAAGCCGCGGCTCCTTCAATGGTAAACTGAACAACGTTTCCCAAGCCAACCGACAAGGCATCTCTGAAAAACAACGGACTTATGCCCGCTTTTAGTTTTTGCCGGTAGTTTAGTTCCAGGTGATCGATCCAGGCGGAAGCGCTTACGTTGGAGGCACTATAACTTAAGGATACTATCCATTCATTTCCTGCTGGCGAAAACGGAAACCTACGGGTTCTAAGATCGGCATACAAACCATTGTCGTCATCCGTGTTAACCAAACTGAAACCGACAGCTCCCAGGTCCGTGCCGTTAACCGAGGTTACCATGGACGAAGTACGGTAACTTCTGGCGGCAGCCGTCACCAGCAAACTGGCCTCTGCGTTTTCATCCACATCCGAAACGTTGAACGTAAAACTCCGGGTATTACCAGAGCCAAACTTTTGCCCAAACCACTGTTTGCCAGACCCAAGCGGCAATAGATTGTACATATCACTTTCCTGTAAACCATAAGCGCTAAACGCAGCAGTTGTATGGGTAACTGGCTCTTCCACTTCGGGAAGAACTTCCACCTGCTTTTGCTCCGGTGCATTATCTGTCAGAAAGAAATAACCTTTCCGCGAGTAATCATTGGTGTAATGCGTAAAATACCCCTCACTGTTCAGGGTCCATTGGGTCAGGCCCGGCACATAAAAAAACAGACAGTCTTCACCGCCGTTTGTTCCGCGCCAAACCGCACATTGCTCCAGATCGTCGTACTCTATTTGTCCCGGGTCTTCCGAAAGCGGCAAAGCTCCGCTCCCAAATACTTCCACAGCCTCAGGCTGCACAAAACCCCACGATTTAAGTTTTGAATAGGGTACTCTGTAGATCCCCTTCGCCGTTGTGGCTATTTTTAACCATTTCCCCGAACCGAGAACAGAACTCGAATTCCATTCATATTCCTGAACGGTACTTTTAAGTGCTGGCACTGCAAAACGTTTTAATTCAAACGACTTTAAACGCCATACTTTCCCATTCTCTTTTTTTAAGGGAACAACCTGTACCTCGTTTTTAACGGAACGGCCCGATTTTAACAGTTGGCTGTTCATTTGAATATCACCGGGAATTGTCTCCAGTACCTGCTCTGAAAGCTCCCAATTCATGGCTTCGTATATCGGATTATCCAAAACTATTTTATAGGAAGTATTGCTTTTCTGAAGGTCATAAATCCGGGTGTAAACAGGTAGCTCGCTCGTCGTTTCCGGGAATGTCGTGTTCTCGAAAATTTCGGTGAATCCGGCGCCACTAACGAGAATGCCAAATGGATTGCTCCAGTCCAGGGTTATTTGTTCATTCTGCGTATCATCGACAGAAAAACCGAGCCCAACGATGCATAACAGGAGTAAAAATTTTTTCATAAAAACGATTCAATTATAAATCTCAAACGCTAGCCGCCGTTAAATATTGCAGTTATTTTGCTCTGTAGTAAGAACAAATAACGGCCACGCAAGCTCAGCAAAGATATCAACATCCTTGAAAAGTTCCTGAAAATATTAAAATGGCCGAACAATAAGAATTGAATAAATCAGTTATATTTGTTGTCAAGTTGAATTTTTTAAGTACAAAAATGCGTTTAATGAAACTAAAACCATTATTCATTTTGATGTTTGCCGCACTTGTTTCGGGCTGTGGTTTGTTCGGGAAAGGAGGCGGTGAATCGTCACGTACTACCGGCTGGAAATACAATGATCCTGAAACCGGCAACATCCCCAATGTATCCGGATACGAACAGGATGCAGGCCCGGGCCTTGTTTTTGTACAAGGCGGTACTTTTACCATGGGACGTGTTGAACAAGATGTAATGTACCGGAATGACAACTTCCCGAGAAGGGTTACAGTTGCATCCTTTTACATGGATGAAACGGAAGTCTCCAACCAATCATACCGTGAATTTACCCACTGGACTTCGAGAGTGTATCCGGGAGATAGCGAAAGATTAAAGTCAATTACTCCCGACACTTCCGTTTGGAGAAGTAAACTGGCTTACAACGAGCCATACGTTAATAACTACTACCGGCACCCGGCATACAGCGAATATCCGGTTGTTGGAGTTACCTGGGAACAGGCTGAAGCGTATTGCGAGTGGCGTACCGACAGGGTGAATGAGCAAATTCTGGTAGAAAAAGGTATTTTAACACACGATGCTGCCCAGGGCGGACAAAACACCTATACAACAAAAACCTACCTTTCGGGGCTTTATGACGGAACTGCAGGTAAAAACCCGGTTGAAAATGGTGACGGTACAGCACGCCGGGTAAAATGGGAAGACGGCATTGTGCTTCCAAATTACAGACTGCCCACTGAAGCAGAATGGGAATACGCTGCCTATGGTTTGATTGGCAACACCGACGGGGAATTGCTTACCGACCGCAAATTGTATCCCTGGAACGGAGCTTACCTGCGCGACGATCACAAAAAAGATAAAGGTAGAATGCGTGCCAACTTTGTTCGCGGACGAGGCGACATGATGGGTATGGCAGGTGCCTTGAACGATAATGCAGATATTTCGTCTCCTGTTTTCTCTTACGAACCGAATGATTATGGTTTGTACTGTATGTCAGGTAACGTAAACGAGTGGGTAGCCGATGTATATCGCTCTCATTCGATGGAAGATGTGGAAGAATTCAATCCTTTCCGTGGTAATGTAATCACTGAATACAGAAGAGATGCCAACGGCCAATTGATGCGCAATCAATACGGGGAGTTAATCAAGGACACCATTCCGGCCATGGACTACAGAAACTTTAACGACGGCGATTTAAATTCGCAGGTAGTTGAAGGAGACAACTGGAATGCCGCAGAGAAAAAAGGAAGCGAAGGAATGTACATTCAGGATAATCGTCCGGGGTATTTTACTTCACTTATTACCGACGAGGTTCGGGTTTACAAAGGTGGATCCTGGAGAGACCGTCCTTACTGGCTGGTGCCGGGAACACGTCGTTACCTGGATCAGAAACACGCAAAAAATGACCTTGGATTCCGTTGTGCAATGACAAGGGTTGGAAGTCCGGAAGGATTCTAATAGAAAAAGAAATTTATCAGATAAAGAGAAAAGCTTCATGTAATGTGAAGCTTTTTTTATGTCGCTTTATGTATTTTTGAGCATGACCACATTGGAAAAAATATACCTGCATTTTCTGGCAGCCCGTCAAACGGTTTCGACTGACAGCCGCAAAATCGAACAAGGATGCATTTTCTTTGCCTTGAAAGGAGAGAACTTTAACGGGAACCGATACGCCGGCGAAGCCCTAAAAAGCGGCGCTGCTTATGCGGTTATTGACGAGAAAGAGTTTGCGTCAAACAACCGAACGATCCCGGTAGACGATGTTCTCACTACGCTACAGCAACTGGCCTTGCTGCACCGGCAAAAACTGGGAATCCCGATTCTTGGCATTACCGGCACCAACGGAAAAACAACCACCAAGGAGCTGATTGCTGCCGTACTTGCCGAAAAATACAAGGTTTCCTTTACCCAGGGCAACCTCAACAACCACATCGGCGTTCCGCTTACCTTATTAAAAATGGACAGCAACACCGAATTTGGAGTAGTGGAAATGGGCGCTAACCACCCCGGCGAAATTGCGGAGTTGTGTCAAATTGCCGATCCCGATTTTGGGATCATCACCAATGTAGGGAAAGCCCATTTGGAAGGATTTGGATCGTTTGAAGGCGTAATCAAAACAAAAGGCGAACTGTACAATTACATGGCGAAAAAAAGCGGCGTTATTTTTTACAACCGAAACAACAACTACCTCGAAGAACTCGGGCAAAATATTCCAAACAGAATTTCGTACGGAACTACCGATGCCGGGTTCAAAGGCGAGTTGCTGGATTCTCCTCCCTTTGTACGCCTGAAAGTAAACTTCCCCAAAGGGGTGCTGTACCTCAACACCAAACTGATCGGTCATTTCAATTTCGAAAATGTGTTGGCAGCTGCCTGCATCGGGAATTATTTTGAAGTGGATCCGCTAAAAATTCAAAGCGCCATTAAAAACTACGAACCACGCAACAACCGTTCGCAACTGATTGTAAAGAATGACCTGCGTATAATTATGGATGCCTACAATGCCAACCCAACAAGTATGAAGGCATCGCTCGACAGCTTTGCGGCCAATAACCCGGACTCAGCCTATCTTATTTTAGGAGACATGCTTGAATTAGGTGAATATTCGTTCGAAGAACACCTTTCCATTTTAAAAACCATCCGTGAAAAAGCTTTTCAGAATGTATTTTTGGTAGGGAAAGAATTTACAAGGGCCAACGAAAATTTTGATTTCCGGTGTTTCGAAAAAGTAGAAGACCTTTGCCTGCTTTTGGAAAAAGAGCCCATAAAAAACGGGAACGTTTTAATAAAAGGTTCCCGCGGTATTAAGCTTGAGAAAGTGCTTGAATATCTTAATTAGCAAGTGGCTTTTCCACTTTCAGTACATCGGCAATTGCCCTTTCGAAAGTCTGTTTTGGCAAAGCCCCCATTGCCATTTGAGGTTGGCCATCCTGAGGCACAAACAACAACGACGGGATACTTTGAATTCCAAACATTCCGGCCAATTCCTGCTGCTCTTCGGTATTTACCTTGTAAATAACAATGCTGTCGCCATACTCGCTTTGCAGTTCTTCCAACAACGGAGCAACCATTTTACACGGGCCACACCAGTCAGCATAAAAATCAATCAAACAAGGTTTTGACCCCTCGTATTTCCACTCTTTATTTGCTTCGAAATTAAAGACTTTTTCTTTGAAAGTTTCTTTTGTTAAATGTTCCAACATGATATAATTGTTTTTAAAATTTATTAATCTAGATATCTATATGTTTTTATGCAAATATAATACCACCATCTCAAATCACAATATACCGTTTAATTTCAACTATTTTCTTGTAATTTTGTCACGATTTTTTTCAGAAATGGCAGGATTGCTGAACATTTCATCCTTTTGGGCAGTTGAACACCAAATTATTCAGGCGCCAATGCGCCACCACCTAATAAGAATTCATGTTGGAAAAACATGCTTCTTTGAAAATTGATATTAATGAAGGAATTGAAACACAAAATATTTCAAACGATATCGGAAGTTGCCGACCAAATGCAGGCTGAAACCTATGTTATCGGAGGATTTGTACGCGACATCTATTTAGAGCGTCCATCCAAAGACATAGATATCGTAACCATCGGGAGCGGCATTGAGCTGGCAACACAGGTTTCCAAACAACTAAGCCCCACTCCAAAAGTCAATGTGTTCAAAAACTTTGGCACTGCGATGCTCAAGTTTAAAGACATGGAGATTGAATTTGTCGGTGCCAGGAAAGAGTCTTATCAACGAAATTCGCGAAAGCCAATCGTGGAAGACGGGACGCTTGAAGACGACCAGAACCGACGCGACTTTACCATAAATGCACTGGCACTTAGCCTGAATCAGCACAATTTTGGGGAATTGCTGGATCCGTTCAATGGCCTGGAAGATTTGCAAAACAAAGTCATCAAAACGCCGCTTGATCCGGACATAACCTTTTCGGATGATCCGCTTCGCATTATGCGGGCGATTCGCTTTGCCACCCAGCTTAATTTTGAGATAGAAGACCAGACCTATAAGGCAATTGCCCGAAATAAGGAACGAATCAAGATCGTTTCCGGAGAACGGATCATTGATGAGTTAAACAAAATAATGATGGCCGCTAAACCTTCCAAAGGATTTAAACTACTGGAAGAAACCGGGTTGTTGCGCATTATCTTCCCCGAGCTACAGGCCATGAAAGGAGTTGATGTAGTTAACAGCATTGGACATAAAGACAATTTTTACCATACGCTGGAAGTATTGGACCGCATCGTCCCAAACACGGATAATCTTTGGCTACGCTGGTCGGCATTGCTGCACGACATCGCCAAACCGGCTACCAAAAAGTTTGTGGAAGGTCAGGGCTGGACATTTTATGCACATAATTTCATCGGGGTAACAATGATTCCCAAAATCTTTCGGCGGATGAAACTCCCCTTGAACGAAAAGATGAAATACGTTCAGAAAATGGTACAGCTTCATATGCGTCCGATCGTACTTTCGGAAGAGATTGTAACTGATTCGGCGGTAAGGCGACTGCTTTTTGAAGCGGGGGATGACATTGATGATTTGATGACTCTTTGCGAAGCCGATATTACTTCGAAGAACGCAGATAAGGTAAAGCGTTACATGAAAAACTTCCGCCTGGTGCGTGAGAAACTAAAGGAGATAGAAGAAAAAGATGCTGTCCGAGATTTTCAGCCCCCTGTAGATGGCGAGCTAATCATGAAAACCTACAATCTGGCTCCCTGCAGGGAAGTGGGTTTGATAAAAGATGCCATAAAAGATGCCATTCTGGACGGGGACATCCACAATAACTATGAGGAAGCTTATGCCTTCATGCTAAAAAAGGCGGAAGAATTGGGGCTAAAAAAGGCAAATTAATTCAACTCCAGGAGTAAACGAATGGGCAGGTGATCCCCAAAACCGCCCTTGTACTGAAAACCATTGTAGGTGCGAAACGGCTTTTTGCCTCCATACCGTTCGTCTGTATCCAACAGAAAAGGGAGCGTTACGATCGTTGCATTTTCGGGGATCGTACTTATTCCTTTTTCGGAGTTCAACAAAGTACCCGAAACGATGATCTGATCGAATACAAACCATTGGGACTGAAACTTCAGCGTCCCGGTGTTCCCATTCATCCATTCAGCTGACAAGTTATACAAACGGGCATTTACCACATCATCTAACAAAGTCTGAGCTCCCAGAAATACCAGGCTCTCATCGTTTGGTTGATCATTAAAATCACCCATGATTACCATTTTTGCCTGCTGATTTTGCTCCAAAATGTGATTTGCTTTCTCTCGCAATAACTCAGCTGCCAACTTTCGGATTTCCTTTGTTTCCATCAAACCACCGTACCTCGATGGCCAGTGATTCATAAAAAAATGAACCGTATCTGCACCTCCCAGAATTCCGACAACATGTAATATTTCGCGTGTGCTTCGTACACTCCCATCTTTATTTATTAATGGGAAATAATTGTACTCTACCGGATAAAAATCGTTCGGATTATAAAGAAGAGCTACATCAATTCCGCGCGCATCCGGCGATTCTTTGTGAATAATACGATAACCGATTGATTGTAAAGCCGTATTTTCCAACAGTTGCTCCAACACAAAACGATTTTCAACTTCACACAAACCAATAACAGAAGGGGTATTCCATTCTCCTGCTGCCAGCAAAGCTTTCGATGTGTTTTGAATTTTCTTTTGAAATCGCGTGTAAGTCCAGTGGCGTTCGCCGGCGGGAGTGAACTCGCCGTCGTTTGTCAGCGAATCATTTTTCCAGTCGAACAAATTCTCTGCATTGTAAAAAACAACAGCAAACTGCTTCGAATCCTGAGCTGATGTTCTGAAAATAAGAGATAAAAGGAATATGCAGAAAAGACTAGTCTTCATCCGACTTGGCATAGCGCTCGTAAGCTCCCAGGTCGGGTCCTCCATCCGCTGTCCGGCTTTTATTTAAAATATCTAAGGGGAACAGCTTGGAATATTCTGAACTGCCAACATCGATTGCAGCAGATAATGTGTCGAGCTG
>JBKDZK010000883.1:0-15255 GCA_047971205.1 Draconibacterium sp. | reverse complement strand
CAAATCAGTTTGCGGATAATCATAAATCCGGGCATTGCGGAGTTCAGTTAGATGGCCAAAATGAAGAATGCCGGCAGGCAAAAGGAATAATGCAAACCTATATATTTTAATTTAACAGATTGCTTCGTGAATACAACACGAAAATGCTTATTGATAAAAATACCATGGTGCGTGCCATTAAAACAGAATTCAGAAAGCAGATTGACGAACGCGAAGAATACCGGAAGCTAAGCAGGGAATTCAATACAAAACCTTACCTGGAGAAGCTGTTGCTGGAAGAAGAGCCTGGTTATTGGTTGTTGCCTGCCGGTGATTTCACTGCCCCTCGTTGTTGCGAGGGGTAGTGGAGTTCGCCAGCCGTAATGTGGGCTGGCGGAAAAGATGAAAGCAATGCTGCGGAATGTATTTTTTGCAGTTTTTTAAAAACGTTTTTCTTGTTATCTTCGGAAAGCTAAAAACAAAACCTTTAAATTTTATTTCCATGAAGCAGTTCGTATTGACAATAATTCTTTCAGTCACTGTTTTTTCTTTCTCTTTTGCACAAGATTCATCCTATCTCAAAGGGGCATACATGAGTTTCGATGAGATTGTGAACCGAAGTCCTTCCGTGCAAATCGACCTGGGAGTGTTGAAAAGAACAAAAGGAGACATCAAAATGGTTGGAGGCAACGACTATAAATTAACCTCGGAAGACAAGGCTGTGAAGAGCAAATTTCTGAAAAAAGAAATCTGGGCTTATTCTTTAGGCGACACCCTGTATCTGAATTGCTTCCACTACCAGGTACAGCCTTGGTATGCGGCGGTTATCAGCGATGGGGATTACCTTGTTTTCAGAGGCGGACTCTCGCAAAATCTGGAGGAGCAAGAACGACAAATGCAAATGGGCTATTCTTTTGGGGCTGTTGGAGGCGCCCTTGCCGGGGCAAAACTCGCGCTTCTTCGTTTCCTTTATGCAGTAGATAAAAATACCCATCAGATTATTACGGTAACTCCCGATTCCTTACGCGGGCTGTTGCAGAAAAATAATGAATTGTTGAACCGCTTTGAGGAGGAGCCCAATAAAGAGTCGGAGGAAGTTTTGCTTGAGTATTTGCAATTATTAAACGAACAATAACACCGGTGCTCATAAAACATAAGTTGATGTTAAAGACTCGAATATACCGCTTGGTTAAGAAAGGTGCTCATGGACAAAAGCTGAACAGATTCTTTGATTTTTTCATATTATCGATGATTCTGTTAAGTGTAGTTTCAATTATTTTGGAATCCATTCCAGAGGTTAATGAGCATTATGGCCTCCTTCTTAAAAGGTTTGATGTGATTTCTATTGTTGTTTTTTCAATGGAATATTTAATGAGGTTGTATGTCTCAGATTTGACACATCCTTCCGGTAATCGAATAAAATCGGCTTTTCGGTTCATTTTTTCTGCTTACGGCCTGATTGATTTATTGGCAATTCTGCCCTTCTATTTGCCAATACTGATTAAGATGGATTTAAGATTTTTAAGAGCTTTGCGCTTGACAAGATTCCTAAGGATTCTGAAAATTAGTAGGTACAATGATTCCTTGAATGTGATTTGGATAGTGATCAAAGAAAAGAAATCTGAGTTAGCTGTAACTGGTTTCTTAGCCTTCTTGATTCTTTTGTTGGCATCGTTCATAATGTATTATGTTGAGGGAGCAGAACAACCGGACCAATTCCCCAATATATTAGCCGCATTTTGGTGGGCAGTAGCAACATTGACAACTGTAGGATATGGAGATGTTTACCCAATAACCGGGTTGGGAAAGATGATTAGCGGCTTGATTGCAGTTATAGGTATTGGACTGGTTGCGCTTCCTACCGGGTTGATTAGTGCAGGATTCATTAGTAAAATAGAAACTAAAGAGAGGGCTGAAAAGAATAACAAGTGTCCTCATTGCGGAAAAGAAATAGAAGCATAGTGGGCAGTCGCTTACAATTACGGGTAGTAATGTGTATTATATAACGAGGACTGAATCCTGATTTGACCAGAGGAGAATTAGTAATCTGTATATCGGGTTCTTTTTCCAAAATAAAATCCTTTTTTCCGGCTCACCGGTTTTCATTCTGCATTGAAATGATATTTTTGCAGCTTAAATAATTAGTATCCCGGATTGAGCCAGCCACGTAAAAATACCGTACTCGTTCTTTTGCTTTCTGCGATTTTCGCAGGCTTTTCGTATTCCGCCCAGGCGCAGGACAGCCTTTTTCAGGTACGTGTACAAAATCACCTTGCTGAACTAGACTCCTGGAGTAAGCTGATGATCGTTTCCGACAGTTCATCTTTCAATTATACAGACGCAGGCAATGCGTTGTCAGCAGATTTTCAAAACCTGGAATGGACGGTTTTTCAGGATGAACTTCCCGGCTATACTTCTTTCTATCACTTTTTCGATGGATTGCCGCTTTCCGGTAAACAAAACTTACTCCGTGCTTTTGCCTGTTACGAACCCTTGCTGGAGAAGCAAATTCAGGCAGCCGGATTGCCTGCTGAGTTGAAGTACCTGCCCATGGCCTTGTCGATGATGAACACGGCCGCGACGGGAAACGATAGAAAAGCCGGACTTTGGCAGTTGACCCATTTTCAGGGGGTACTGAATGGCTTGGAGATTAGCCGTTTGGTAGACGAACGCCTGAAAGCAGAAGAGGCAACCCGGGCTGCTGTGGCCGAAATCAAAAACAGTACACAGGTTTTTGGAACTCCGGAACGGGGAATACTCGCATTTTTAGCCGGAAATACCGCCTTGCGAAATGCTGTGGCACGCTGCGACGACAGTATTTCGGTGGAAAAGATTCTGCCGCTTTTGCCTGCACCGGTTTCGCAAACACTGGCAGCCTGGCAAGCTTTGGCTGTTTTTCAAAACAGGTATAAACCGGGCACTGCGCTGGTTTTTCTGACGACCGATACGGTTTGGGTGCGGCAAAAAATGCATTTACAACAGGTGTCCCAGGTGATGAATATTTCTTTGCAAAGTATTCAGAAGTTGAACCCGCAGTTTAGGTACTCGATTATCCCGGGCGATAAAAACGAAGCTTTGCTGCTTCCAGGAGGTATGAAAGAAAATTACATTCTTTGGCAGGATTCTGTTTTCAATGCTTACGACTCAACACTGTTTGAGGTGGTGGCGCAGAAAGTGGAATATGCACCCGCACCCACGCGGCAATACATTGGCGAAAAAGTAAAGGACCTGGAAATAGAAGGGAAAGTAAAAATCAAATACACCTTGCAACGCGGTGATGTGTTGGGCTACATTGCCGGGGATTACAATGTGCAGGTGGAAGACCTGAAATACTGGAACAATATTTACAACGAGCGGAAAATTCAGGCAGGGCAACAGCTGGCGATCTTTGTAGACGAAAACGAAGCAGATTATTACCGGAGCCTGCAAAAACAGCCTTCCGGAAAAGCAGGGCAGGGGGCAGCTACAGCCAGTCAGCAAAAGACCTGCGAGATACCCGCTTCGGCGCATAAAGTTGAGCATGTGGTAAAAAGCGGTGAGTCGCCTTATGTAATTGCCAAAAAATACGGTGGTGTTACACCCGAAGCCATTCTTTACTGGAACGGTATTGACGATGCGCGAAAAATTCAGATCGGACAAAAACTAACCATATACGTAAGCGAATGAAACCCATAAAGACACTTTTTTTTACCCTTGGCGTGTTTGTGCTCCTGGCCGGAACCATGTGGATCACCCCGGAAGCGGGAGTGAAAGTGGGGAGTTTTACTTTCCATATGCCCACTTTTGAGGATATGTTGCTGAGCAAACAAGAGGAGTACGCCGATATTTCGGACCTGGTAAGCCATCAGTTTGAAATTGATTCGGTGGTGGAAATTGAAATGGACACCACCATGGCTGGAGAAACTACTACCGAAGTGGTACATGGCGCCGATTACGATGAGTTGGTGAAGTCGATCCGGAAACTGGAAATGAACCACGAGGGGCGAAAGAACCTGGAGAAATTCTTTGGGCATCTTCAAAACGATTCGCTGGTTCGGATCATGCATTACGGCGACAGCCAGATTGAGGGAGACAGGATTACTTCGTTTGTACGAAATAAATTACAGGTTCGTTTTGGCGGAACAGGGGTTGGTTTGCGCCCGGCGCTTCAGCCCTACGACTATGTTTTCAGCGCCAAACAAGAGAATACCGGTAACTGGAAACGTTACCCGATTTACGGTAATGTGGACACGATGGTCACACACAACAACTACGGTGTAATGGCGGCTTTTTCGCGCTATGCACCTTTGACCCCCGATTCGGTGCCTTTCCGCGATTCGATCTGGTACGAAGCCGAAATGAATGTTGCGAAATCGGATATTTCGTATGTGAAAACACGGGAATACGAACACATGCGTTTTTTCTACGGCAACGCCAAAAGCCCGGTGGCGCTTACAGTTATTGCCCGCGGTGACACGGTTTTAACCAAAACCTTGCCTGCCAACCTGGGCTACGGAGTGGTGGAAAGCGACCTCCCGGATTCAACCAGCAGTATAACGCTGCGTTTTGCCGGTTACGACAGTCCTGATATTTACGGAATTGACCTGGCTTCGCGATCGGGAGTGATCATGGATAACATCGCCCTGCGTGGAAGCTCGGGCACCATTTTTACCCGCACTAATTTTGAACACGACCTGAAAATGTACAGCGACCTCGATCCCCGCCTGTTTATCCTGCAGTTTGGCGGAAACGTAATGCCATACATCAAGGATGTGAAGGCGATCGATCGCTATGCACGCTGGTTTGGCAACCAGATCAAGCGGATTCAGGAGTTGTGCCCCGAAGCAGCCATTATTGTGATCGGGCCCAGCGATATGTCAACCAAAGAAAAAGACCGTTACGTTACCTACGAACATTTGCCCAGGGTGGTAGAGGCGCTCAAAAAGGTAACGCTTGTCAATGGCGCCGCCTACTGGGATATGTACCGTGCAATGGGCGGCCACAACAGCATGCCTTCGTGGGTGAACGCCGTTCCCGAACTGGCCCGCCCCGATTATGTGCATTTCTCGCCCAAAGGAGCAAGGCTGGTGGCCAATATGTTCTACAATGCCCTGATTTTTGAATTCAATAATTACCTGGAGGAGGAGATTTGATGGGAGGAGTCAGGAGTTCAGAGTTTAGGGTTCAGAATTTAGGGTTCAGAGTTCAGAGTTTAGGGTTCAGAGTTCAAAGCCTGAAGAAAAGTGTAAAAGTTGTTTGCTTTTTCTTTGCGCTTTTTATTGTCTCTCAGTTAGCGGCTGTTGCGCAGGAGAAGGCTTATTTCTATCGCGTAAACCCATACAACTTTATTCGGTACGATCTGAATGAAATGCACTTCCCGGGGAAACGTACTTCGATTGATTGTTTCTATTCAAAGCTGGAAAAACAACTGACTTCGGGGGAAGGGCGGATAAATATTGTTCATATCGGGGGCTCGCATATTCAGGCGGGTACTTTCTCGGGGCAGATGCGAAACCGTTTTCAAACCCTCAACGGAGAAATGAACGCCGGTTGGGGCTACATGTTTCCCTACCGGATTTCACGCACCAATTCGCCTTTTGGTTATTACATCCGCCATACCGGCAGCTGGCAGAGCTTTCGAAATGTGGAAAGCCGAAAAAGCGGAACACTCGGAGTGGGTGGGATGTCGGCAACAACGAACTCCACCAAAGCAGAGTTAACCATTTTGCTTGAAAAAGAAAACACGCTGGATTATCGTTTCAATCAATTCAGGGTTTATTACGAGAATAAAGGAAAAAATTACGAGTTGTCGGTTGATCCGGCGATCCTGGATACTGTTTCGGCAGGTGACGGATACCTGGATTTTGCACTGAATACTTATGTCGACAGTTTAACGCTGAGCCTGACGCGAAAAAGTGGCTCCACCAGAAGTTTTACCTTGTTTGGAATTACTACCGAATCGGCGCCCAACGGAATTATGTACCACAGCATTGGGGTGAACGGTGCGCACGTGCCAGCCTATTTGCGTTGCCAGCTTTTTGAAACGCAACTGGCGGAGCTAAAGCCCGACCTGGTGATACTCGGAATCGGGATCAACGATGCGTACGGAAGGAGGTTTTCGCAGGATCGTTTTGAAGATCATTACGATCAGCTGATAGATGAAATTAAACGGGCGGCACCGGATGCTGCCATTGTTTTTACCACCAATAACGACAGCTATTTATACCGGCGCTATGTGAATAAAAACGGCGAGAAAGTGCGCGAAAGCATGTTCCGGATGGCCGCGAAATACAACGCAGGCGTATGGGACATGTTCTCGGTGATGGGAGGACTGAACTCGATCGTTTTGTGGCAGAAAAACCAGTTGGCACAAAGCGACAAAATTCATTTTACCCGAGAGGGCTACCTGCTGATAGGCGATTTGTTTTTCAATGCAATCATGCAGGATTTTGAGCATTACCTTGGCGCGCGCAAAGAGGTTTATGTGGATCGTTTGAGAGCCGGCAAAACAGAAACAACTGATAATTAAAATCACTGACTTTGGACTTACTTCAACAAATAGATATAGCAGAAGCCTTGCGGAGCATTTTTCTCTACAACGAAACCGCACCGCTGATTTTTACCCGCTTCTTTTTCTGGGCATTTTTTGCGGTAGTATTACTGGGGTACTCGCTGGTTTACAAAAACAAAAACCGCAGTATACGAGCAGGCTACCTGTTTTTTGTGAGTTTGTTCTTCTATTATAAATCGAGCGGTTTCTTCTTTTTTATACTGTTGTTTAGTACGCTGGTCGACTATTTTATTGGCAAGAGCATTTACCGCTCGCAAAACGAATTTGTCAGAAAATTACTAATCGCCGTTAGTGTGGTCGTTAACCTGAGTTTACTGGCTTATTTCAAATACGCTTACTTTTTTGTTGACAGCCTGAATGTGATGTTGGGAACCAATTGGCAGGTGATCAATCATCTGGCACTGTGGGCCAACGATGCTACGGGAACACATTTCAATGTAAACCAGATTCTGTTGCCGGTGGGAATTTCGTTTTTTACCTTTCAAACCATCAGTTACTCGGTAGATGTGTACCGAAGGGAAACGGAGCCGGTGAAAAACCTGATCGATTTTGGCTTTTATGTGTCCTTTTTTCCGCAGTTGGTGGCGGGCCCCATTGTGCGTGCATCCGGCTTTATTAAACAGATATACGAAGATTTTCACCTGACAAGAGCCGAATTTGGCTGGGCCATTTTTATGATTCTGAAGGGACTGGTGAAGAAGATATTTATCGGCGATTTTATTGCCGTGAATTTTGTGGATCGTGTGTTTTCCGATCCCATTACCTATTCGGGCTTTGAAAACCTGATGGCTTTGTTTGGCTATTCGCTCCAGGTGTATGTCGATTTTTCGGGTTATACCGATATTGCCATCGGTGTGGCCTTGTTGATGGGCTATCGTTTGCCGCAAAACTTTAATTCGCCCTACAAAGCCAAAAATGTGGGCGAATTCTGGAAGCGCTGGCACATGTCGCTTTCATCGTGGCTGAAAGATTACCTGTACATTCCGATTGGCGGAAACAGGGGCGGCTCAACTTTTAGTTATATAAGTTTGGGAGTGATTCTGGCCATCATTGTTTTGCTGGCGGGTAAACTGATCCTGGTTCCAATTCTGGCAGGCGTAGTAATTGTTTTGGCGCTTCTGGCAAAATTTTCACCTCAAATAAGGCGAAGCATCGATACAAAAATCAACCTGATGCTGACCATGTTACTGGGTGGATTGTGGCACGGCGCTTCGTGGCAGTTTATCATCTGGGGTGGTTTGAACGGGATTGGGCTGGTAGTGTACAAAGCCTGGCGGAAAATCAGCCCGTGGGAAAAGTACAGCAATGTTTGGGCAAACATTTGGAAGATGACGGTCACTTTCTGTTTTATCACATTCACCCGTGTGTTTTTTAGGTCTGAATCGATGGAAGTGGTAAACGGAATGTTGCACCAGATCGGTACGGCCATGGATCTGTCGCTGGTTCCCAAAGTGTTGGTGGCCTATAAATGGGTGTTCCTGGTAATGTTGTTTGGTTTTGTGATTCACTGGTTAAGCGACCGATGGAAAGAACGGATCAAAGACTGGTTTGTGGCTTCGCCGCTTTGGGTGCAGGTAGTTTTGGCTGCTGTTACGGTGGTGGTGGTTTACCAATCCATTTCTTCGGATATGCAACCCTTTATTTATTTTCAGTTTTAGGAAACTACTCAAACCGCATGGGGATCGGCTTGGAAGGATCAAACGAATTGAATCTTTGTTTGGATTGTTCGTTGAGGATAAATCCCAAAAAACCGACATCTTTGGGATGGAAAGGATAGAAAGCAAGTCGCAGGCGGAACGTTTCAAAAACAAGGTTTTCGTTGTGTAATCTTAGTCCCAGTCCAATTCCGGAATAATAGTTTTCCTTGAAAATGAGGTTTTTGTTAGAGCCAATGATTCCCAGATCGGCAAAGCCAAATAGTGCCATGTTGAATTTATAAAACTGATGTGGCAAAAAAACGACATGCTCCAGTTTTAGTGTCAGTCTTTGTTTGCCGGTGGCGGCTCTGCTGTTGAAACCCCGGATGTGTTCGTCTCCACGTAAAGTGAGGTTTTCAATTTCAAATCGCCTGATTCCAAGGGTATAATCAACGTTCAGGAAAGAGCGGACTCTTTTCTTTCCGGCGGTCGACAATTTCGAAATAAACTGAAGCCCACCCCTGATCATACATTCTTCCATCCGGTTGTCTTTCAGGTAACCGCCAAAGCCGGTTGAAAGGTACAGGTAGCCTTTCTGGCTAAGCAGCAGGTTTCCGTTGGAAGACGCAAACTGGAAATAATGCCGGTCTCCGAATTCGTTGGCTTCGTAGCCATACAGAATCTCGTTTTTGAATCCTTCCGGAATGTCCTCCGTAATTCCGTAACTGTAAATTAACTGGTCCTGAATGTATCTTCGTTGGGAGAGGACAAGGCCCGCCATGTAAAGGGTTCGGTTGGCAAAAAAGGGCTTTAAGTCGGGCTCCATCACCGGGTTTTCAAAAAAATGCAATCCATGAATTCCTGTGGTTACGGTAAGTTGAGTCAGGTGGTCCTGATTGTCTTTCAGGTTAAAGGCACGGCCGGCCCAAAAACTGTTGTAAGATTCGTTTAAAGGGTCTTCCATAATCAACAGGCCGTCTTCAATAATACGGTCGGTTCTGAACAGCCGGGTTGTATGAATGCCGTAGCCCCATTTTATTTCGTTGGTTAAAAGTGGTTTGTTCAGGTCAAGCACAAAACCTTCTTGTCTGAAGGTGTTTAAATACCCCAGTTGGAGATCGAGGAACTTACCCCCGATGTTATTGATCTTGTAAAAGGTTTCCAGCCCCAGGTAAGGTTCTTTGCTAATATGCCCGACAAATTTTACGGAAACCTCGTGCCCGATTCCAAAAATGTTCTTGTTGTAAATCCGTATGTCGCCGGATTGTGATCCGCTAACACCGCCCGAAACACCAAATGAAAACCTGTCTTTTGTAACCAGGGTGATATTGACAAAACCCGTATAGAGACTGTCCTGCTCTACCAGGAACAGGGCATCTTTTATATAAGGCAACTGACGAATAAGCCTTTCGTTTTCGTACATTTCTTCTGCATTCAGTACGTCGCCAACTTTAATGATCAGCTGTTTTTGTATGGTTTTAAGATTGGATTTGGTATGGATGGCATTAGCTGTTCTTTCCATCCAGCTGTCTGCTTTTCTGGTCGTGTCGGTGCAGGTGGGGCCAAAAACATCCAGTGGCAGAATTGAAATGCTGGCAATAATTTTGCCTTCGTACGGATTGTAATAGTCCAAAGCCAGCGCCTTCTTGTCAACATAGGGCCGGCGGGGTGTGATCAGGACATCGTACAGCCAACTGGTAAATTTCCGTTGGTTGGCTCGGTACTCAAGGCTGTCGTAGAAAACCTGCTGTTTCAGGCTTTTTTGCAGAAGTACCGTATCTGGCATTATTATCTGGGCACAGGCAGGCCTGATCCCAAAAAAAAGGATCCCCAGTAACGGTAATATGTACAGTGCATTTTTCATAGCAAAAACCTGGTACGATCAGCATTGGTAATCAGGTTTTATTAAAGCGAAAAATTAGGTAATTTATTTGTAAGGCCTAATATTCGCTGTTAAATTTCGTTAATGCAATTCCGAAAATCTTCCGTTACTGGGGAGCTTGTATTGGTTGATGTAGCTCTCTATTTGTTATTGGCTGCCCTTTGTCTTACTTTTTCCCGGTGGTCGAGATAGGCTTTCAGATACTTTTGATCATTTTCGTCACTGTCGCCATAACTACTGCGCATTTCCTCGAGTCTTTCATGAAGCTCTTTTCTTACTTCGGCATAATGCGGGTCGTCGTAAACATTTCTCATTTCATTGGGATCGCTTTCGAGGTCGTACATTTCCCACTCATCAATGTCGTAATAAAAATGAATGAGTTTGTAGCGTTCGGTGGCAATTCCATAATGGCGTTTTACCATGTGCACCGATGGATATTCGTAGTAAGTGTAATAAACTGCATCTCTCCATTCCGAGGTTTTTCCACCAACCAGTTCGCGGAACGACAAGCCCTGCATGTCTTCCGGAATGTTGATACCGGCATAATCAAGGAAAGTAGGAGCAAAATCAAGATTCTGCACCAGTTTACTGATTTCTGTTCCGGCCTTTATCTCTTTTGGGTAACGCACCAGCAGCGGTGTGCGGAATGATTCTTCGTACATAAAACGTTTGTCGAACCACCCATGCTCTCCGAGGTAGAATCCCTGATCGGAAGTATAAACCACGATTGTGTTTTCAGCCAGCCCCGACTGGTCGAGGTAGTCGAGTAGTTCCCCAACGCCGTCGTCAACTGATTTAATGCAGCTCAGGTAATCTTTTATATAGCGGTTAAATTTCCATTTGGCGAGTTCAACGCCCTCGGGCATATTGGCCAGGAATTCCTGGTTTTCATTTTCGTAAGCTGCCATCCAGTTGGCTCGTTGTTCTTTGTTCATGCGATTAAGATCGTTCATGAAACCAGTAGAGTCACCGTTTGGATCAACAATAAACTTAAAGTCGTGTCCCCACATCATGTGGTTGTTAACTTCCATTTCCTGTTCTTTTGCCGCAGTACCTCTTCCTTCGTAATCATCGAAAAAGCTTTCCGGAAGGTCAAAAGTTTTGTCGTCGTACAAGTTCACATATTTTGGGGCCGGAAGCCAGTTTCGGTGAGGAGCTTTTTGGTGATAAAGCATACAGAACGGCTGAGAAGCGTCGCGTTTGTTTTTTAGCCAGTCAAGAGCAGAATCGGTTATGATCTCTGTTACGTAGCCTTCCAGTCTTTTTCTTTCTCCGTTAATCAGGAAATCGGGGTTGTAGTATTGCCCCTGTCCAGGTAGTACCATTGAATAGTCGAAGCCCAAAGGTAGCCCGTCAATGTGAATTTTACCGATCATTGCAGTTTGGTAGCCATTGGCCTGCAACAGTTTTGGGAAGTTGTCCTGATTCCAGTCGAAGGGCTGAACGTTGTCAACTTTACCGTTCACAAAACTGTGCTTGCCGGTTAGCATCACGGCCCGGCTGGGAGCGCAAATTGAATTGGTTACGCAGGCGCGGGTAAAAATGGCCCCTTCTTCGGCAATTCGGTCGATGTTTGGAGTTTCGTTTAGCCCAAAGCCATAGGCACTGATTGCCTGGTAGGCATGATCGTCGCTCATGATAAAAAGAATATTCGGCTTTTGCGCTTGTTTCTTCTCAGGTGTTGAGCAATTCCAGAAGAAGAATAGTAATGAAATAAGGGATAAAAGTGTTAGTTGCTTCAGTTTCATGAAATATAATTTATTTACGATTGAATTTTGTGTAAGTTTACGAAAAGAAGCCAAGTGACACAAATTATTATTGCAATAAGTTTCGGGGTGTTTTATTGTAGAATTGATTCAAATAATGTGAATTTCCTATAAAATTTGTTAAGATTGAAGGAAAATCTACGGGAAATGGATATTTTTGCAAATAGGCGATCTTTATAAAAAATTTATCAAACACATGAATTTTGATTAAAAATTTAGTTAAATTGTGCCTCAAATAAAATAAGTTAGCTAACTTGATAACCAGGCTATGATTCTTGTCGACAACATTAATGAAGTGAAACTTAGCGGGAATGAATTAAAAAATTACCGTCGTAAGAAGAAAATTTTAGATCTTTTGTACCGTGAGGATACACTTTCTGCTACCGAAATAGGGAGGCGTATTGGAGTGAGTGTACCTACTTCGTTGTCGCTTCTAAAAGAGCTAAGTCAAAAGGAATTTGTTGAGTTTAAAGGAACTGGTGAGTCAAAAGGCGGGCGCAGGCCTGCTATGTTTGGGCTAAAGCAAGATTCAATTCTGGTTGCCGCCTGCGAATTAGGTCGTTATACCGGCAAGGTGGGGATATTTGATTCTCATAATAAGCCGGTTGCTCCAATTGTGAAGTTCAAAGCCTCTATTGATGACAAAGATTTGATTGATAAAATTGAGGAAGAAGTAAATAAAATTGTAAAAGATTATAATATAGACACCCAGCGGGTTTTTGGTGTTGGATTATCAATGCCTGGTTTGATTGACGAAGTAAATGGGATCAATTATACCATTAAAGATAAAAAGCTTCAGAATATTGCTGACAGAATAAAAGCGAGATTTCATAAGCTGGTTTATGTGAACAACGATGCCCGCATGCAGGCATACGGTGAGTTTATTTTCGGACAGGCCAAGGGGTATCAAAATGCCTTGATCATCAATTGGAATTGGGGACTTGGCATGGGGATGATCATGGACGGCAAACTGTACAACGGAGCGACTGGTTTCGCCGGGGAGCTTTCCCATACAAAATATGAGGAAGACGGCGACCTTTGTATCTGTGGAAAAAGAGGATGTTTGGAAACTGTTACTTCCGTCTATGTTTTAATCCGTCAGGCCCAGGAAGCTGTGCGGGAAGGAAAAGTATCTCAGTTAACTGCAAAATTTAGAGGGCGGGAAGAGGAAATCGCGATTGAAGATATCATCCAGGCAGCACGACAAGGAGATGAATGTTCTATTTTTCTGTTAAATTCTGTGGGGCTTGCTCTCGGAAAAGCTTTGTCCAATGCAATTCAATTGTTAAACCCTGATATCATTGTTTTGGGAGGGGCTGTATCGGAAGCCAATCAATATGTGCTGACTCCCATTCAGCAGTCGGTTAACAGGCACTGTCTGGAACAAATTTCCGGAAATATTCAAATTGTCATTTCCGAAAACTGGGAACGGTCTGGCTTATTGGGTACTACAGCTATGTTGTACCAAAAGCTGTTTAGCAATATGCTTGTTTAGGCTTAGAGGGTAAAAAAAGTTTCATTGACGGTTGTATTGATCGGCGGCTTTATTAAATATTCATCTTTGTATTCTTCCTGAGTGAGCCTTGTTAATTACTTCATTTTAAAATAAGGTTCAATTTGAAATAAAATTGGGATAAGGCTCTATTCTATTGCTAATCGGTACTATTCAGATTCCTTTTGCCAGCAGGTAATATACTTCGTTCCATTTTAGTTCTTTTTTGAATTCCGGAACTTTTGTGTCTTTATCAATAATTACATATTCCACATCGGCATATTCTGCAAATGTTTCAATAAAATCCGATGTTAACGCCAGTGTAAATACCGAGTGGTGTGTGCCGCCCGCATAGATCCAGGCTGCAGCCCCGTCGGCCAGGTTCGGCGCCGGTTTCCAGAATGCGGAAGCCACCGGTAATTTGGGCATTTCTTCAAGAGGCTCAATTACCTCAAGTGTATTTACAATCAGCCGGAAACGGTTCCCCATATCGATCATGGTAACGTTCAATGCATCGCCGGTGTCGCTTTCAAAGATCAGGCGGGCCGGAGCATCTTTGCCGCCGATTCCGAGTGGTTGAACTTCCAGACGTGGCTTTTTCGCGGCAATGGTAGGACAAATCTCCAGCATGTGAGCGCCCAGCACTGCCTCGTTTGCCGGATCCATGTGGTAGGTATAGTCTTCCATAAAAGAGCTTCCGCCTTTCATCCCGGCCGACATGGTTTTTATAATGCGAAGTAGGGCCGCTTGCTTCCAGTCTCCTTCGGCACCAAAACCATAACCGGCTTCCATTAAACGTTGAGAAGCGAGGCCGGGCAACTGGCTCAGTCCTTTCAGGTTTTCGAAGTTGGTGGTGAACGCCTTAAAGTCTCCGTCTTTCATAAAACGTTTCAAGGCAATTTCGTAACGCGCCTGAACCCTTACATTTTCATGAAATTCTCCTCCTGGCTTGCAATTTTCTGCCACTTCGTATTGAGCTTCGTATTCTTTGTACAGTTCGTCCACTTCTGCATCGGTAACTTTATCGATATAAGCCACAAGATCGCCTACGCCGAAAGCACTGATCTGCCATCCGAATTTGATTTGAGCTTCCACTTTATCTCCCTCAGTCACGGCTACTTCGCGCATGTTGTCACCAAAGCGGGCCACTTTCAGTCCTTGCGAATCGGCCCAGCCAATGGCAGTTCTGCACCACGCTGCCACCTGATCCTGAACTTTTTCATCGGCCCAGTGACCCACCACCACTTTGCGGTTTTTGCGCATTCGGGTGTTAATAAAACCGTACTCACGCCCGCCGTGTGCACTTTGGTGCAGGTTCATATAATCCATGTCGATTTCACTCCACGGAAGATCGCGGTTGAACTGCGTATGAAGGTGCATGTATGGTTTGCTGAGTGCTTTCAATCCTCCAATCCACATTTTGGCCGGAGAGAAAGTGTGCATCCAGGTGATGATACCAATGCAGTTTTTATTGGCACTGGCCTGTATACAAATATCCAGAATTTCATCGGGTGTTTTTACCACCGGTTTAAAAATAACCGGAACAGGAATTTTTCCAGAGGCGTTTAAACCATCAACAATTTTTGAAGAATCTTCGTCAACTTGCTGCAATGTTTTTGGACCGTATAAATGTTGACTTCCAGTGACGAACCAAATTTCCATCTATTTAAAATCTTCCATGTTTTATCGATTTAAGTTTGATTACGAATGTAGCAAATTTTATATAAATGTAGGAATCACACTTTTTGAAATTGAGAAAATTTCAGCCTATGCATGTTTATCGTGTTTTAAAACGAGGCT
Organism: Draconibacterium sp.; assembly: GCA_047971205.1. Classification (GTDB taxonomy): domain Bacteria; phylum Bacteroidota; class Bacteroidia; order Bacteroidales; family Prolixibacteraceae; genus Draconibacterium. Next base: position 149 of record JBKDZK010000883.1, on the reverse strand, counting down.
AATTTCCGGGCTGTATCCGAAATAATGCTCCAGGCCTCCTCAACATGCTGAAGTTCAGTGTGGGTTTGCCCGATACTCATTCGCAGAACCACCTGGTTGTTTAATTTGGTGTGGGTGAAAAATATTTTTCCCTTTTCATTGATGGTGTT
>JBKDZK010000882.1:0-1684 GCA_047971205.1 Draconibacterium sp. | reverse complement strand
TTTTTCATACGTAAATTATTTCTAATAAATGAGCCATTTAAGCCCATATTTTGTTAAAATTCAATTTTTTACAAACTATAAAACAAAAGAAAAGAGAGCACTTGTCTTATTGATAAATGCGGTTATTGGTGATTAAACTATAAAAAGCAGCTAAGAAAATTATAATTTCATACACGTGCTCCATGCACACTCTTGGGTACTTAGCTGTTGAGGTCAGTTTCATACTCGGCTTCGATGCTGTTTTCAAACAGCGGGTGCCAGAAAAAATCGACCTTTAATTCTATCAAGTGATTTTAGACTGCTTCTTTCACTGGTGGTGACTCGTTCAATTCAACAGTGTATCCTAATTTGCCCAATTCACTTTTTAGATATGCTTTGCGCTTTGCTTTTGTCCTTTCAACCAGGTATTCTGATCCAAGTTCTTTGTACTCACAAGTATCTTTTAAGATATGATAGACAGATTTCAGGATCGAATGTCCTACTGCTATTAAAGCACGTTTTTTGCCTCTTCTGGCTGCTAGTCTATGATACCTTGCCTTGTAAAATGTACCTTTTGTGCGTGTTGCTGCCCAGGCTATTTCGGTTAGCACATTTTTTAGCTGTTTATTCCCCTGTGTGGTCCTTCCACTTTTTTTTTTACCAGCACTCTCATTGTTGCCAGGAGACATGCCCGCCCAGGATGCCAGGTTCTTTTCCGTTGGGAATACACTCATGTCAAAACCTATTTCTGCAACAAGGTCTTCTACACTTTTTGAACTGATTCCCGGAACTTTTTTAAGCAACTCCAGCGCGTTGTCGTAAGGTTCCAGAATCTGACTGATACGCCCATTTATACTATCAATGGTTTGTTCACTGTATGCAATCTCCTGACGAAGGATGCCTATCATATAAATGTGGTGTTCGGTAATAAAACCCTGGCAAGCTTCATAAATTTCTTCCTTACTTGCCCCTAGTTTTTTGTGGTAAACCCCTTCAACATCCTGCATCGTTACCTCTTTTCCATCGCAAAGCTTGTTGATCAGCTTGGTAGCTACAACCCCGCTAGTAGAACTCAGTACACTAGACAACTTGATATTGGCATCTTCCAATTGCCGCATTATACGGTTTTTGTTCGATGCATTACTTTGAATCAGTTTAGTGCGGTAACGTGTCAAATCCCGCAATTCCCGTTGCTCTTTGGCTGGGATATAACTTGGCTTTAACAAACCTGCCAGTAATAACTTGCAGATCCAGGTACTGTCCTTTTTGTCCGTCTTGTGACCCGGGACATACTTGATATGCGCAGCATTAACTATCCAAACTGTTAAACCTGCCGGTTCCAAAATATTATAAACTGGTTTCCAGAATACACCCGTACTTTCCATGGCAACGTGTGTAATACCGTTTTCCAATAACCAATCTCTCAATTCTTTCAAAGAACTCGTGATGGTGGGATACTCTCGTGTTTGCTTCTTTATCCCGTCACCATCAATAGTGGCCATAACCACTTTTTTGTGTACATCAAGTCCGCATCCCCGGGATACTACTTGTTCGAATGATACTTGCCCAGATTCCATTTCTATCGGTTTTTAGTTTTTAGGCATATGCCGAAACTAAAGTACAAATCCTTGATAGAATTGGTGATGTGTGCATGCTACCCAATTTTCATTCTCTTGGGTGTCTTTTTTGTCATGTAGGTTTCATA
>JBKDZK010000881.1:0-3363 GCA_047971205.1 Draconibacterium sp. | reverse complement strand
CATCCTCGTTTCAGTCTGGGTATATACAAAAGTTTGTCTAACTTTGCGGGCCTTAATAACAACAGAATAGAGAAAAACCATGTCAGACGAAATGAAACAATGTCCGCAATGTGATTGCCCGTACGGATATTTTGTGAGAGAAGATGCGTATGCCTGCCCCGAGTGCAACCATGAATGGAACCCGGCGGAAGTGGCCGATGAGGATACACTGGTGGTAAAAGACGCCAACGGAAACATATTGCAGGATGGCGACTCGGTGATCGTAATAAAAGACCTGCCTGTAAAAGGTGCTACGGGACCGATCAAAGCAGGTACCAAAGTAAAACGAATTCGTTTGGTGGAAGGCGACCACAACATCGATTGTAAAATTGACGGATTTGGAGCCATGGCCTTAAAATCGGAGTTTGTCAGAAAAGGTTAGCCTTTGGCTAGCCTGGCAAATAAACAGCTTCAATAACCCCCGGACATTAACCTGCCTGTTTGTGTGTATTTTGTTTAAGATGAAGAAATAACGGATTTTTTCTGTTATTTTTCCCTTCATGAAAATTTCCTTTTTAATAGGAGTGTTTTGGTGGCTGCCGTTTTTGGTGGCAGGGCAACTTTTGCCCGGCTTTCAGAAATTTGCCTCGTTTAACGAACAGCAGATGTTGCTGGAGGGTGCTCCGCCCAATACTCGTATTCTGATCAATGCGCCGCAAGATGGGTTTGGAAAACGGGACCAGGTACTGTTGATTTTTTATGCCCTCCCGAACGGAAACACCCTTGAACAGACTTTCGGAAAAACAATAAAAGAAGGTGACGACTGGCATTTTAATATTCAGCATATCGGAGCTCAAACCCGTTTCTTAAGAGATGTTGTTGCTCAAAAGACGATTGTGGTGGCATACCTCGAGACTGCCTGTAAAAGCTGGCCTTTGTGGAAGAAAAACAACCCAGATTATTTAAATAATACTAAAAACATAGTAGAGAGAATAACTGCTATGTTTTCGGCATGGAACCCGCAGTTAGTTTTGAACGGACACAGTGGTGGCGGACGATTTATTTTTAGTTACCTGGAAGCGGTTAGGGTAATTCCTGACAATGTAAAACGCATCGCTTTTCTGGATAGTGATTATGGTTACGAAGATTCGATTCACGGTCCGCAACTAACCAATTGGCTAAAGACGGAGAAGGATCGTTTTTTGACGGTGCTGGCCTATAACGACAGTGTGGTTGTGTATAACGGAAAACCGCTGGTTTCGCCAACTGGCGGCACCTGGTACCGGAGCCGGATGATGAAGAAATATTTAGCCCGGTCATTTCAATTCAGCGAAGAAGGGAACGATTCGCTTTTGTGGTACCGATCACCCGGAAATAAAATTGAGTTTATTCTCAAGACCAATCCGGAAGGGAAGATATTTCATACGGTTCAGGTAGAGCGAAATGGTTTTATTCACAGCATTTTGAGCGGAACAAAACACGAGCAGAAAGGATACTCTTATTTTGGTGAAAGAGCCTACGAAAATTATATTTCAGATTCGATCACTCTCCCCATCCGGCAACTGAATATCCCGCCGCGTAAAACAGATGCCGAAACGGGCTCCGTTTTTATGAAACGCATCGAAAACTTACCTCTCGAAGAGCGGGAAGAAGAAATCTACAAGGTATTGGCCGATGGTAATGTGCCCGTGTTTTTGCGGAGAACGGTTTCTTTAAAAGCCAATTTTGCGGATGCTGCAGGCGTGGTTCATAAAATAGAATACCAGGTTATACCCGATTATCTGGCGGTTGGAAGCGACGATGATTACTGCCGGATTCCGATGAATCCCCGCACTGCGCAGCGGCTGGCTACTTTGTTTGGGGCCTCGCTTATCACTTCCAAAATCAGCGATGATATTTATGAGAAGGCGGAGCTTAAGTTGGAGCCCTTTCCGTATAAACCGGTGGGGAATGCCAACGAAACCGTTCAGAAGTTTGTTGAGCATAATTCGCAGATTGAAGAGCAAATGAGCGAAGCCGGAGGAACCCGCGGGCAGCTTGTTGCCGGAATAAAGAAGGATGTGATACTTTCAGAACGGATCGCACAACAGCCCGATAAAGTAGTGATTTATGGCTGGCACAAGTCCGACGGTAAACCCATCCAGCCGGTTTACAGCGGGCATGTTTACTGGTATGTGGATTACAGTCACGGAATAAGATTGATGAATAACCAGGTACTGCTTGATGGAAAGCCTGCATTATTGTCCGATATTTTAAAAGATCCGGTGCTTTTCAAAATCTTTAGCAACGAAGATGCACCCATGAGCCAAACAGTTTATTTAACTCAGTAAAGAACGAATACAATATGCAGCCGAAGGAGTTAATCTTAAAGTGGGTAGTGGCATTTAACAAAGGAGATGCAGCCGGCATGGCTGAATTTTATCACGAAGATGCAGTAAACCACCAGGTGGCAAACGAGCCTGTGTTGGGGAAAAATGCCATTCACAAAATGTTCGAAGAAGAATTTGCAGCAGCCGAAATGACTTGTATTATCGAAAATGTTTTTGAAGACAACGATTGGGCCATCCTCGAATGGTCAGATCCGCTTGGATTACGGGGATGTGGCTTCTTTCAGATAGTTGATGGGAAAATCAAATTTCAAAGAGGCTACTGGGATAAGCTTTCTTTTTTGCGGCAGCATAATTTGCCAATTCCTTCTGAATAGCGATTTTTGTGCGAAAAATACATCATGATCGAATTATTGCGTCAACGCCGGAGCATCCGGAAATATACCGCACAAGCCATTGAACCCGAAAAGCTGGAAATCCTTCAAGAGGCCGTTTTGCGTTCGCCTTCCTCTAAAAACATCAATCCCTGGGAGTTTATTTTTGTAGATGACCCTGCTCTGATTGCAGAGATGAAGAACTGTAAACCGCACGGTGTAGCTCCGTTTACAAGTGCCCCGTTGGCAGTTGTTATTTGTGGCAACGAGAACCTAAACGATGTGTGGGTGGAAGACTGCTCCATTGCATCTATTCTCTTGCAATTAGCGGCACAATCGCTCGGTTTGGGCAGTTGCTGGATTCAGGTTCGTGAACGTATGCATTCTGAAACGGTTTCTTCCGAAAAATTCATTCAGGATTTATTCAACATTCCTGAAAATTTCAGGGTGCTAAGCATTGTTACCATTGGTTATCCTGAGAAAGGAAGAGAAGGCAAAGCCTTTGAGGAATTGCAGTTTGAGAAGATCAGGCTGAACCGTTTTTAAAGAGTAGTCTTTTCTATCAATACTTCGTTAAAAATGTGTATAACTATCTGAAAATAAGTAAAATAAGTGATTAAAATATTTGTTTAAACCCCTGATAATCAGTATCTTAATGGATTTTACCACAAATCTGTTACAGA
>JBKDZK010000880.1:0-2985 GCA_047971205.1 Draconibacterium sp. | reverse complement strand
AGGAGGAAATATTTAATAATGTGATTGAAACCTATATAATTGAATTACAGAACCTTGGTAAGAAATTCGATTTCTCAAATGATCTTTCTTTAGAGCAATTTATATACAGGTACATTGCCGGGATAAATAATGCAATGTCAAAAATGCTGTCCTTATCAATTATTAATATTTACAAATCTTATTTTTCCTTGTATTTACAGGCATCCCGTATTTATCCGAACTTTTCTGAAATAATGACCCAAAATTCATCTGAAGAATTAAAAATTTGGGAAAAAGCGATTGGTAAGGCAATAAAAACAAAGGAAATAAAAAAGGTAGATACCAGACGGTATGCTATTTTGTTTCGGAGTTGTTTCCTGGGCCTTGCTTTTGACAGGTGTCTTTCGTATGGCCTGGATACAGAGGAATTAAAAAATTTGTATTTAGACATTTATAACCAGATTAAATTAAAAAAATAACGCTTGTTATATCTTTATCAAAGAATTAGGTACATTTGTATACCAACCAATATAAATTACTTAATTTTTTAGCTATGATCAATACAGACGCTTTTATCACTTCAACAAGTAAATTTCTACCAAATCAACCGGTTCTTAATGATGATATGGAACGTTTTTTGGGTCTGATTAATTCAAAACCATCAAGGGTAAGACGGATTGTACTACGACAAAATGGTATAAAGTGCCGGTATTATGCCCTGGATGAGAACCAAAAGATAACACATACAAACGCAGAACTGGCATTGCTCTCAATAAAAAAGCTTTTCCCCGACGGGACAATACCCGATGATATTGATGTGCTTGCCTGTGCTACAGGTAACCCCGATCAACTGCTGCCTTCACATGCTTCTATGGTTCACGGGTTGATGAAAAACAGGCCAATGGAACTCTATTCAAGTTCCGGAGTTTGTCTTACATGCCTGCAAGCCTTAAAAATAAGCTACATGAGTGTTGTTACAAGACAGTCAAAAAAGGCAATATGTTCGACATCCGAGTTAGCTTCTCCAACCTTATTATCGAAAAATTATGAGGAAGAGTATGAATATTGTACGCAAGTAGGTAAAGACCCGTATATGGCCTTCGAAAAGGATTTCCTTCGGTTTATGCTCAGTGACGGGGCTAGTGCCGTATTGCTTTCGGACAAGCAAAATGAAAACGGCCTGTCTTTTAAAATTGAATGGATTGAAATGACTTCGTATGCCAATGAGCTTCCTACATGTATGTTTATGGGGGCAGAACTAAGGGACGACGGTGAGTTGATTAGCTGGAAGGAATTTGAAAGTCAGGAATTGATTAACCGATCTGTATTAACGGTAAAACAGGATATACGTTTGCTAAAGCCCAATATCATCCGTTACTGGGTGGACCATATCGAGCTTTGTCTGGATAAATATGGGCTGGACAGCTCTGAAATCGATTACGTCATTCCGCATGTATCATCTATGTTTTTTTACGGTAAACTGGCGGAAGAGATTGAAGCCAGAAATCTTGATTTGGGAACCCAAAAATGGTTTACCAATCTTACCGAAATCGGGAATATTGCATCCGCTTCAATATTCGCTGCATTAGATGATTTACTTATATCCGGACGTTTGAAAGCAAATGATAAAGTTTTGCTTTTAGTACCTGAAAGTGGGCGCTTCTCATATGGAACAGTTTTATTAACAGTTGTGTAAGAAGCTTCTTCTTTTGCTCTTGGGATAATTCAATTTTGGTTGATGTGGTTTGCTCATTTATGTAATTTCTTTCATTTTTAAATTTGACACTTTTATATTTTACTTAAAAAAACGTACCGGTTTTTATCACAACAAATTTAGTTTGTTTCCGGATATGTTTTAAAAGTAAATATTTGATAATTATCGCTGAGTGTCATTGCTAATTAATAAAACATTTAATATTTTTATAGTAGCATACGTTCTGTATGCTTTGTGTTTGGGGGTTAACATTAGAAAGGTAGCTATAGAGCTACCTTTTTTAGTTTAGCCTTCTGCAATTAAAATAAAACTTTTCTCAATATCTTCAAACTCTTTAACAGCTTCAATTCCGGGCAATATAGATGAAAGGTTAATGAATCCTTTCCCGATCACTAATAAAACCAGGTTGTTTAAAGCTAAAAAAGAGAAACATATTCAATCAATAAAGTGGCCGGATATAAAAATAATAAAAAGCCGGTTTATTTTGGAAGGAATAAGTAAGCAGGTCTACATCTGCCTTCCATACCTCCGCTTTTTCTTTTTTCTGCGGCGTTTCAATGGGATTTCATCTTTAGGGTAATTCTCCGGGTCCGGGGTAAAAACTGAGAATATACCGCCAATCAGGCTACTGTCTAAATCGGGGCTATTTTCATGATGATTACCTGTTTTCAGATTGTTACTGAAACCATCAGAAAGACCGGTGAGTGCATCCTTTCCCTGTTCCTGCCGGCCACCGTAAAGTTCATTGAATACATTGGCCGAATATTCTTTTCCCAATCTTGACCCGTTAAGTACAGCACGGGTTGTATGGTCAATAAAAGTAGCCCCGTAAATCCGTCCTTCTTCGTTTCGCCTGAACAGTACGTCAATCCCCTGTGCCTTTAATTCCTGCCTGAACCTGCTCTCACCCGGGCTGTCCCGTTTAGCCTCCGAAACAGCTTTAAGCGTGTGCGCTTTCAGGTTTTTGGCTTTGATACGTTCGGCTGATTTTTCCATACGCTTCTCCAGTCCGTCATAACCGACCGATTTCCCGAAAATAGAAGACTTTAGCGGGTTGCCGGTTTTGTTCCCCTTGCTGTCCATAGCCGAATACAGCAGGCCCCGGTAAGGTTTTCCTTTTGTTTCGCCTTTGAGTTCCTCTACATGAATATTATATAAAGAAAGGACAGCTTTGTATTCTCCCATTGACTGGAAGTGGTACATTGCAGCCAATGGTTTGATAACAGAAGCGGTTTGCTTTTTAAGGCTGCCTTTTGAAACATCGACGGGAGTAAGTTCCCATGTTTCTTCGC
>JBKDZK010000879.1:0-4397 GCA_047971205.1 Draconibacterium sp. | reverse complement strand
TACGTTTGCTGTTGTTTTCTGTATTTCCCTCCAAACTTACCATTATACGGAAGTTATTCGCTATCAAAAAGTCTATATGTTTATCTATTAATGTTGCATTAGTTGTCATGATGTATCCTATATCTAGCTCTTTTTCAGAGCTTAGTCTGTCTGTAGTCTCAACTATCTGTTTGATGAATTTTATATTCAAGAGTGGTTCGCCTCCATAAAAAGCTATAACTAATTTTTCAGGATCTTTATGAGTCTTAAATTCGAAAATATATTTTAATAAATTGATCGCAGAATGGATGTTCATATTTTTGCTATTTCGAGCTTCAGTATTTTCATATAGCTCCCCTAGTGAACAATAAGTACAATTCAAATTGCAGAAGTCAGTCACTTCAAATACAATCTGTGCTGTTTGAGTGATGCTTTCTTTTACCGTTGACTCATTTATTACTGTTTTCAAATTGGGAGTTTTCAATTCTGAAAAAAAACCATGATTTTTCAGATATGAATGTTTCTCTACATAATATAGATCAGCATTCTTTGCTTTTGCATTGGCTTTCTTAAATTCAGGATGTATCAACATCGACAGTCTATACTGGTTGTTGTATAGATAGAAATTATTGCTTTCTGATGTGTGTATAATTGATTGTATCATTCTTGTTAATTAAACTAATCACTCTGGTTTTGTTACAACTAAAAAAATGTAGAAGTAACAAACTTTCTTGAATGACTGAATATTCATGGAAATTTGGCTGACAATTAATGCTTATCACTACAAAGTCAACCGACAATTACATATGTCGGTTGACTATATTCTACTTTGTACGCCGATAAAACAGCACTACTCCAGATGTTGACTTGGTCTCTGGAGTAACGGTATTAGTATTCACTCGGACCGACATCTTTATTGCTGCTTGTTGAAGCAGGGTTATCAGCTGAAGGTAAAAGATCACCTGAGCATACACATGTACAGCCATCACAACTCCCTCCTCTTAAGTCATTCATTTGACGATGTTTCAATTCAACTTTGCTGAGTTGATTTAATTTGATTTTTTTTAGTGTTTTCATCTTGTAAAAATTTTAATGTATTAAACAATTTCTAGGCATTCCTGCTAATGCCTCCCTGCTTCAAGCAGGAATTTCACTGCTGCGAAGGGCAGGACTTTGGCTTATTTTTTAAACCGAAGCATTTAAACACTGGCTTACACTGCAAAATTGTGCCGGTTGGCAAAAGCAGCCATTCGCAGAGTCGGGCGGCATTTTCCCGTGCCGTTTTATTTATTAGCTTTGCCATATACCTCCTTTCACTGTATAGGAAGGGGCAGGGTAGGAAGCGAAATACCTTTGTGTGGAAAAACCTACTGCCCTTCTTCTATTAATTGTTATTTTGTTTTGACTCTTTATCTTGTTTGAGTAGTTCCTATTGTTTCTTTGGTTCTTGTGGTTTTATTACCACTCCCTTTTGAGAGCTATAACTGCTGTGGTACTTGTTGCTATGCTCATTTGTTCTTTTTCTACTTTTTAGATAATCTCTTCTTGCTTTCTTTCATTTTCTGTGGGTTCTGTTTGCAGTTGTTTATATGCCTGCAGTACGGCTTGTCCCATGTGGGCAGAGGTATAATGGTTTTGCCAGTTGGTTTGCGCATTCCGAGCCAGTTTTTTTGCAAGGGAATTCTTGTGTAATAATTGAGTGATGGCGTCAATGAGTTCATAATCAGTTATTTCTAGTCCGAGGAGTCCATCGCTGCGTTTACGCAAAAGGGCAAGTAATGCACTTTCACGGTTAATAAACAGCTCCTTTAGCCCAGGAGCATCGGAACATACAATAGGCAGACCGTGTTGCATCATTTCTAATGCCACATAACTGCATTGCTCAAATTCTGAAGGGATTACTCCAATATCTGCAATCCTGTATAACATTTCAACTTTATTGTGAGGAAGTTTACCTGTAAAACTTATCTTCCCAAAATCCTGTACTAATTCCATAATTGGAGGTAAATTCCCTTCTCCAACAAGTACGATATGTATCCCGGGAATAACTTTGCTCAGACTATTAAATGCTTTTATAAGTTTTTCAACTCCTTTCCCTGGCATCAGCCTCCCAACAAAAAGTATTATTTTGATATCCTTGGGGAATCCCAACTGATGTTTAATATTTTCCTTTGAAATGTAGTTAGTGGATATATTGTTTGCACTTGCATTCCCAACACCATTATAAATTAAACACAACTTTGTTAAAGGAATGTCATAATGTTGATTAAGTACCTCCATACCAAACTTGGTAACACAAATAATTTGGTCTGCGGACTGGTAAATTTCTCTGTCCATTTCATCTCCTTCAATAGTAATATCTTTGAGAACAATGTTTTCCCTAGAAAATAATGAGAAATAATTGGGTAAGAAGTGTAAGGTATAGATAAGCTTAGCTTTAAAACGTTTACGGGCTTCTAGCCCCAATATTGTCTGTGTGTTGTTATTGAGATGGAATATAAGATTGTTTTTTTGCAGTAGGAGTGGTGACATCAAATCAATACATCTTTGAGAATACTTTTTAGAATTGTTGCCTCGGTGTTTTGCTTTAGGGATATGAATGTTTAAAATATTACCTTTTTTGACAACTGTGTATTCATTGAATGTTTTACATTCTAAATATACTTTATGGATAAGAACTTCTTGCCGTGAAGCCAGCCAGTTCAGTAGCTCTTTGGCATAGGTTTTTACGCCGGAGTAATCGTGTATGATAAAGAAAAGATTGATCATGAGTGATTTAATTGCTATGTTACTTTGTAGCGTGGTCGAGTAAGCCAACTCCAGCTAGACCTTCTAGCAGGCCAAAGGCATTGGCTTCGTTTTCAAAAGAAAAGCCTGCAAAGCCATTGTCGTCCTGAAAGCCATATTCGTTGGTCTTTTGCTGCCAGTAGAGGAACTCTTGTCGGTATGATTCATCTCCGGAGAGCAGATGTAATTGTAGGTAAACCCATGCAATTCCGGAAGAACCACACCGAACAGTTGCATTATTAAAAGGGAGTTCGGCAAGAATAGTTTCGCGGCAGATACCTGAGAGGAACTTGTTGGATATGGTTTGACAGTTTGAGTGTTTTGTGGGTTCTATAGTTTGATGCAGCTTTGTCAGGGCAAGTGCTAATAATAGCCTGCTACTATGTCGTTTGAGCAAGTTTGTATCATTGGTAAGTGGTGCAATTAAGCGCTCAATAATTTTCTCTACCTTGAAATTGAAAATGTTTTGTTGGTGCAGTTCACCTAGAAACCAGAGCAGCACAGAGTAGTCCCAAAGGAGGTCGAAGTGGGGGGGGGCTTTAGCTCCTGTTGTTTGAAGACTGTTTGTTGTTGTTTCTTCGGTTTGATCTTGCTTGATATTGTTTGATATGGCTTGTGGTTCGGCGATTAATCCTGAAATATCTTGTGTCCTTTGATCGAACTCATCGATTAGATGGATTAATGTTTGTTTATTAATTAGTGTTTGAATGTTTTCATCATTCGATTGCGGGTTTTGTATTCTTTTTAAAAAGTATGCTCCAATACCTATCAGGCCATTTAAAAGATTAAGTTCTGTTGGAGTTTGATCGATGAACTTTTTAAAAATGCGGTTGTCGAACTCTTCTAAAACCTCATCGGTATCGGCATCGATAAAGCCGTTTTGTACCAGGTATTCTATTCCCCAGCCAATTCCGACCAGTCCATTTTCAAAATCGATGGGGACAGTAGAAGTTATTTCTTCGTAGATTTCATCAATTAATTCACCGGCATAATCTTCATAAATAGAATTTTTTGTTTCTCTTGCTAAATGAAAGAAAAAAATGGCTATTCCCATTTTTCCATGCATTAATCCAAGATTATCAATAAAGCTAGCGTTAAGCAGTAGGGCATTTGTTAGCCTTTCCCTTATCGGATTCTTTACGTTCATGACCTGAAGTTTGTTATAGGGTTCTGGTTTTATAGAATGAAAGCTTTCTCATATTTTTTGCGATTTATTTACGTTTTCTATCTTCTCAATAGAAGATAGTTTTTTAGATTTCCCTATACGATTGTTCTCGATTAAGATCTACGTTAAAGCCTTCTCATATAATGTGAAATCGAATGCACAAATACAGGAATAAAAATCTAAAAGTGGGGAAGTTTTAATGTTTTGATTGATGACCAGATAGCATTTGCTGTTCAATTCTAAATTATCTGGCTCTAGAAGACGTCCTTTATTATAATTTCACTTTTCTATTTTGTGACGATATTATATCCGAATAGTTGTTGTAATAAGTAATATGAATGGTTTTTCTTTGTTTGAAAAAAAGTAAGTCATTAATCTACCTTTTCTAGCTCTGAGCCACTGATATCAATGATCATCGTTTGGTTAATTTCTTTTAAGTGTATTCCGAATTGATATTTTCCTTTTT
>JBKDZK010000878.1:0-2488 GCA_047971205.1 Draconibacterium sp. | reverse complement strand
AGGTACTTCCCCCATCAGGGTTTTCAGCGTGGTTTTATGCGTTCCTTTATGTCGCAGCAGTTTCTTATCCCGTGTCTTTTCAAGGTGTTCATCCATTCTTTGAAGCACCTGTTTCATCAAGCCAGCTGCAAATTCGCAACCGATTCTGTAAATCTCTTCCTCTAAGGCATTGAAATCCAACCCTTTTTTTGATAACATAGTTTCCATCATACAAACCTCCTGAGTGTTTTTTCTGCAAATTAATATTACAGGTTAGTTTGTATGTAGGGAAGAGGGTTTTTACCTTCTTCCTGTTTTTTTGTTATCTTTGCCAATGAAAATTATACTCTATGGTCGAGTTTTCTCAGACCATTATAGTTATTCAAGACGTAAGTTTTTAAAAATTACAACAGATCGAACGCAAAAGACCTTGTTTTCCTGTTTGTTTGAAGCAATTAAGTATTATCAAGGAGTCCCTCATGAAATATTGTTTGATAATATGGCGACTGTAGTAGACAGAAGCAAATCAACTTTTAAGAGTTTAAGCTTTAATCAGGCATTTAAGCATTTTGCAGATGATGCCGGATTCACCCCAATAACTAGTCGTCCGTATATAGCACAAACCAAGGGAAAAGTGGAATCACTGGCAAGATTAACAGCCAGACTTAAGGTCTTTAACGGTGAATTTGAAAGCTATGAAGATCATGAAAAAATCACGAAAGAATTCACAGAAGAAATCAATAATGAAGTGTCCCAAGCCACAGGAAAGGTACCGAATGAACACTGCAAAAAAGAACAAGAGTATTTAAGTCCATTACCGTCAATCCAGTCCTTAACGTCTTATTTCTCCTACCACAAAGAATACAAGGTATCCAAGGAATCTATGGTGACATACAAAGGACAAAAATACTCTGTTCCAACCAAATACATTGGTAGTCTTGTCAACGTCATCGAAGATGATATTGATATCAAAATATATTATATTGAAGAACTAATTGAGTGTCATCCTAAATCTGATAAAAAATTTAATTACAAACTTGAGCATGTTCAAGAAATACTGAAATCAGACGCATTAAAGCATTTGAGTAGCCAAGAAATAGATACATTTATTAATGAAAATCTATCTATGATGGATATGCTTTTGAAGTAAAGGAGTTAAAATATCATGTACACAAAATTGCTTAATAATCTAGAGACTCTTAAGCTTGAGAAAATCAGGGCCTATTTGCCTAATTATCTTGACGCTATCGCAAGCAGTAATGAAAACACAACCATCACTGAGGCACTCTGTCATCTGACGGAAAAAGAAATAGTGTTTCAAAATGAACGTGCAGCAAAAATACAAATAGAAGTTTCGGCTTTTCCATTTGAAAAGACGCTGTCAGATTTTAATTTTGACTATCAGCCTTCTGTAAACAAAACTCAAATTCATGATTTTTGCAGTTTGAGGTTCATGGAAAAAGCAGAAAATATATTGTTCTATGGTTCTTCTGGGGTTGGTAAGACACATCTTGCCGTTTCAATAGGAATTGCAGCGGCAAGGACGAGACTGATTACATACTTCATTTCTTGTCATGATTTAATACAGCAACTTAATAAGGCACAAAGTGAAAATCGTCTTGAAGCAAGGCTCAAACATTTTGCGAAATACAAACTTCTGATCATTGATGAAATTGGTTATTTGCCGGTCGACAAGCAAGGTTCTAATCTGTTTTTTCAGCTAATTGCCAAAAGATATGAGAAAAATTCTACAATTATTACTACAAACCAGCCTTTTGGTAAATGGGCAGAAGTATTCTCTGATGCTACCCTTGCCAATGCTATCTTAGATAGGCTAATTCATCATTCTCACATAGTAAAAATTACAGGACCTTCATACAGGTTAAAAGATGCTATGAGTTCTTTTAGAGAGGATGATTCTGAACAAAATTCTGTGCAATAGTTGTGCACTTTCATATTGCAATTTTTGTGTATTTTAGTATTGACATTTACAATTACGAATCAGGGGACGGCAGGAGGAAGATATGGTTACGGTAAATGGACCGTTTTATATTGCGATTATCATTATTTTATTACTATTATCCATTCAGCTATTAGAAGGGTATCTTTTTCAGAAACGTCCTACAGCCTGTCGGGAGAAGGGGGAGAAAGAGACTTTCAGCCTTTCTGGTGGGAAGGAAACACATCCTGATTCAAGAAAAAAATAGACTGTCCTTGCAGCAATCAAATAAAATTTCTTCTTTGATAAATCTGATTTAAAGAGGCCTTGGTATGCAGGAATTCCATTTGTAATAGTGATTGTTTTGAATCAATTCATTTGGTCTAATAAATATTTAAGTGCCGGCTTTATTCTCTATTTTATTTTGATATTGTTTGTTGCGCTGTTGTTTGAAGCGTCGATTATGCTATGGACGAACAGGGTGTTTTTTTCTGAAGGAAGCAATAAACGCAAGTTTCTAAAGACACAGCTTTTACAAGGAATTGCAAGCTGCTGTATTTTCTTAGTAAT
>JBKDZK010000877.1:0-4408 GCA_047971205.1 Draconibacterium sp. | reverse complement strand
ATAAAATATTTGAATAATAAATGCTCTGACCAAGAGTTCGAAGAGATCGCCAGGTGGATGGAAGAACAATCGGGAGAGCAGGAACGCAAAAAATGGATTTCTGACCATTGGCGTGAGTTTGAGCCCGTGCCGAATACGCAAGATGAAAAAAAGTACAGAGCACTGCTTGATCGGATTCACCACGAGATTAATCTTCAAAATCAAAGAAGTGCACAAAGTAGAACTGTTACCTTTTCAAAAGTGGCAAAGTGGTTTAGCCGGGCGGCGGCAATTTTGTTTGTTCCGCTGTTAGGCATTGTGCTTTACTTGTTTTCAACCAATGATTTTCATTTACATAAATTTGCCGATTTAGCGGTAGATTCTCTTGAAGTTATTGCCCCCATCGGATCCCAAACAGTTGTTCAGCTTTCTGACGGAACGGAAGTAAGCCTTAATTATGGAAGCCGGATTAAATATCCCCGAAGTTTCAATGGCGATTCGCGGGAAATTAGCTTGTCGGGGGAAGGGTATTTTGACGTAGCTCATAATCCTGACCAACCATTTATTGTTAAAACCGGGAAGTTAAATATAAAGGCACTTGGAACAGAGTTCAACGTACAGGCCTATTCCGGCGATAATACTATTTCAACAACTCTTGTAGAAGGAAAAGTTGTAATTGAAAAAATGTTGCCGGATGAAAAAATCGAGTCGGTTGGTACAATGGTTCCCGGACAGCATGTTATTTATGATCTGAATTCAGGGAAAACGACTTCTTTCAAAGGGAACATAGGTAAGTACGTAGCCTGGAAAGATGGGAAAATGGTGTTTGATAATACTCCAATAACTTTGGTGGCAAAGGAACTTAGCCGCAAGTTTAATGTGGATATTGAAGTTGCTGACGACGTGAAGGAGCTAACTTATACCGTTACGTTTATGAATGACCCGCTCTTTCTTATTCTTGACCTGATGACTGAAACAACGCCGATAACTTACAAGCGGCTCCCAAGGATCAAATTGTCTGATGGTAGTTTCTCAAAACAAAAAATAAAAATAGAAAAGCGTAAATCTTAAGTAAAAAGTGATCAGCCTATGAAATAATGAATTAAAACTATTTTGACCAAAGCAACAAGGACGTGCGCCAACACCTCCTTGAATGTTAAAAATTTACCCGCAGAGTCGAATCAAACGGGATTTTCAAATCTTAACAATACAAAAATATGAAAAAAAATGTTTATTTTTTTCGAGAGATGTATCCTCGAATACAAAAACTACTTAGCGTAATGAAACTAACTATCTTTTTACTACTAATTTCAGTTTTTAGCGTATTTGCCAGTAAAACCTATTCTCAAACAAAGGAGTTAAATCTCAATATGGAAAACAGCACCATAAAAGAAGTGCTTAAGAGTATTGAGAATCAGAGTGAGTTTTATTTTATGTACAGTGAAAGGCTGGTGGATGTAACACGCGAGGTTTCGGTTAATATCAAAAATAAAAAAGTTGAAGAGGTTCTTGATGAGTTATTTGCAGGAACGAATGTAAGCTATAAGGTAAAAGACCGTTTTATTTTACTTACAACGCCTGAAGTTGAGAGCGATGCTCCTGCCATACCTCAGGAAAAAACAATCTCAGGCAAAGTAACCGATCCTGATGGTTTGCCTCTGCCTGGTGTTACTGTGGTTGTGAAAGGCTTCGCACGTGGGACAGTTACCGGTACCGACGGGGGTTATTTCATTGCGAATGTAGCACCCGGTGGCATCCTTCAGTTTTCATTTGTAGGCATGCGCACCATGGAAGTTGAGGTAAGCGGACAAAGCCAAATTGATGTTACAATGGAGGTAGATGCCATTGGTCTCGACGAAGTTGTAGCGATTGGTTATGGCGTCCAAAAGAAAAGTGATATCATTAATTCGGTTGTTTCGGTTGATGCCGGACAGTTGATTAAAGCACCTACTTCCGACATTGGCGATATGCTCCGCGGAAAAGCCGCAGGAGTTTTTGTCACCAGTTCCGATGCAGGGCCAGGCAGCTCATCCAATATCTTAATTCGTGGTAAGAATTCAATTAACGGTGGTAACAGCCCTTTGGTAATTGCCGATGGTGTACCGGTATTCAATATCAACGATATTAATCCGAATGATATCGCCTCAATGGAAATACTAAAAGACGCTGCAGCACAAGCCATATACGGAGCGAGGGCGTCTAATGGAGTAATCCTGATCACGACAAAACGTGCCAAAGCGGGCGAAACGAAAGTTAATTATCGGGGATATTATGGCGCACAAACAATTGGACAGAATTTCGATTTGTATAACGGAGACGAGTTTGCACAACTAAGAAGAGAAGCCACCCGGACCGACAATAACGGGGAATATCTTCCGGATGATGAAATTTTTACACCAATAGAGTTGGAGGTTTTAAATAACAAACAGTATGTAGATTGGATGGACGTAGTTCTGAGAACCGGCTCCATACAAAATCACAATATTGGTATTACTTCAGGTACCGAAAAAAACAGGGTATATTCCAGTTTCGATTACCTCAACCAAAAAGGAGTTATACCGGGTACCGATTTTAAGAAATTTACTGTCAGACTAAATGTTGATCAGAAAATTACCGACTGGCTGACCCTTGGAGCCAACACCTCATGGTATATCTCAAAAAATAACGATCCGGGTACTGGCAATACCCTGAAATGGCTGGTAACTGCTTCTCCATTAAGTAAGATTTATAACGATGATGGCTCCTTGCGTTTTACTCCTTCAGGAGTGCAAGAAAGTATTAACCCTCTGATTGATTTGGAGGCGGTAACCAACGAAAAAAAGGATCAAACAATTTTAATGAATGTATTTTTTGATGTCAGTCCGTTTAAAAATTTCAATTACCGTTTAAACACCAGTTATGTTTCGTGGAACCGCGAAAGAAACAGCTACTCAACCGGCGAATCGTTTCAGGGGGTTAGAAGAACAGATGGACAAGGTTCCGGTGAAATTCAATTTGTACGGAACAAAGAATGGCAGGTAGAAAATATTGTTACTTACAACCTGGATATGGGGAAAAACAGTCTTGGATTTACACTGATTCAAAGTGCCAGTGAAAAACAATACACTTCTTTTATTGATGAAGCCAGCTATTTTTCAAACGATATACTTGGGATTTATGGCTTGTCGAGTGCCGAAATAAATGTACCTCGTTTTAGCGATGTTTACAAACGGCGTTTGTTGTCGTTTGCCGGAAGAGCAACGTATGATTTTGACAATAAATACTATGCAAACGTATCAATACGTGCTGACGGTTCAACTGTTTTTGGGGCAAACAATAAATGGAGTTACTTCCCGGCAGTTTCCGTTGGGTGGAATGTGTTTAAAGAAGATTTTATTGAAGATATTGAAACCATCAGTAATTTAAAATTGCGTGCCAGTTATGGTAGTGTTGGTAACGAAGCCATCGGCCCATATCAGAGCCAGAGTATAGCCAGCCAGAAAGATTACCTGGCAAATGGCAAAAAATTAACCGGTTATTTGCCCGGAAACTTACTGCCTAACCCCAGTTTAAGATGGGAGACTTCTACAACTTTAAATGTTGCACTTGATTTTGGCCTCTGGAAGAACAGGTTGTCTGGAACATTTGAAACATATCGGACCAAAACTACCGATTTATTGGTTGACCGGGCACTTAATGCAGCATTAGGTTATACCCGTATGAAGAGCAATATTGGCGAGATTCAAAATAAAGGGATCGAATTTAGTTTAAACGGTGTAATTGCCGACAAGCGTGATCTGACCATCAATGCAGGCTTATCGTTCTCAAGAAATAAAAATGAAATAGTACACCTTTATGGCGAACTTGACGAAGATGGAAATGAAATGGATGATGTTGGAAACGGGTGGTTTATCGGCCAGCCTATCGATGTATATTACCAATACAAAGCAGTCGGTATTTTTACCAGTGAAGAAGAGATTGCCAACAGCCATCAACCCGATGCCAAGCCTGGAGATATTAAATTGTTCGACCGCTACCCAGACGATGGCAATTTAAACGAGGATGACCGTGTAATGACAAAAAAAGACCCGGATTGGTTTGGTTCGTTTAACTTCGAAATGACCTACAAAAACTTCGATCTTTCAGCAGATATTATTACCGTACAGGGTATTACAAAAAATAATGAATATCTCTATACTTACGCTTCCGGTGGATCTTTGGGCGGTATCTTAAACGGTATTAAACAAGACTACTGGACTCCTGAAAATACTTCCGGGAAATGGCCGCGTCCAAGTGAAGTTGCTATACCAGACAATATGAACGCACTTGGTTTACAAGATGCTTCGTACATACGTTTACAAACCATAGAGTTGGGGTACAGCTTACCAACCGGTAAAATTTTGTCAGTAAGCAGAATAGATAAGCTACGCTTTTACTGTACCGGACAAAA
>JBKDZK010000876.1:0-4082 GCA_047971205.1 Draconibacterium sp. | reverse complement strand
GCTGACAGAGGGGTGAAATAAAGAAAATTCGATTTTCAGCGATTTAGCTGAAATGAAGTTGGCGTAATACTCCTTGGCTCTGCCACGGGGATAGTCAACTTCAAGAATTTTCTTTATTTTGTATATTTGAAGCTTACAAAATTCAAGAAAAGATATTAGTGATATGGAAGAAGTAGTAGAACGATTTATCAACTATGCCCAACAATATACCACCTCTGATCCGGAAAGTAACTCTTACCCAAGTACCAACCGTCAGCTTGATTTCATGAAAAAGCTGGTGGAAGAACTAAAAGGAATTGGTTTGGAAGAGGTGGAAATGGATCAATACGGTTATGTAACGGCTACCATTCCGGCCAATGGTGTGGATGATTGTCGTGTGGTGGGTTTTATCTCACATGTAGATACCAGCCCTGATTTTGCGGGGGAAAATGTAAATCCGCAGATCATTGAGAAATACGATGGCTCGCCGGTGAAATTAAAGAACGGTGTGGTGATCGATCCCAAGCATTTTCCTGAAATTCTGAATTACAAGGGACAGGACATTATAACTGCCGACGGAACCACCTTGCTGGGAGCTGACGACAAAGCTGGTGTGGCTGAAATTGTAACAGCTGCCGAAATCATCCGGAACACCAAAAGCTTTAAACACGGAAAGATAAGGATTGCGTTTACACCCGATGAAGAGATCGGAAAAGGAACCGACCATTTCGATGTTAAAAAGTTTGGAGCCGACTTTGCCTACACCCTGGATGGCGGGGAAATTGGTGAGTTGGAGTTTGAAAACTTCAATGCGGCAGGTGCCAAAATAACAATCAGCGGACGGAGCGTGCATCCCGGAGCGGCCAAAAATAAAATGGTGAATGCCTTGCTGGTGGCGCACAAGCTTGTGGGCATGTTGCCACCCACCCAGCGCCCGGAATATACCGAAAAATACGAAGGTTTCTTTCATTTACTGTCGTTGAGCGGAAACGTGGAGAAAGCTGAATTACAGTACCTGATTCGTGATCACAGCTCTGAGAAATTTGAGGAAAAGAAAAAACTGCTGAAAGAAGTGGTTCAGCTGATTAACCTTGAATACGGAAAAGAAGTGGTGGAAATGAAGATGGCGGACCAGTATTACAACATGCGCCAGAAAATTGAGCCGGTAATGCACGTGATCGATATTGCGAAAGAAGCAATGAAACTGGCAGATGTAGAACCCAAAATTAAAGCCATTCGTGGTGGTACCGACGGGGCGCGCTTGTCGTACGATGGTTTGCCTTGTCCGAATGTGTTTGCCGGCGGACACAATTTTCACGGGCCTTTCGAATTTGTTCCGGTCCCTTCGATGGTAAAAGCTGTGGAAGTGATTCTGAACATTGCACAATTGGTGGGAAAACACAAATAAGAAAAATAGATACGCAGTGCTAAAAAACTTTATTCAAAATATTAACGAGAAAGAACTGATTGTTTCAGGCGAGCGTGTGCTGCTGGCTGTTAGTGGCGGTATCGACAGCATGGTTCTTTTACACCTGTTTGAGCAATCGGGTTTTGAATACGGGGTGGCGCACTGTAACTTTCAGCTGCGTGGTGAAGAGTCGGACGGCGACGAACGTTTTGTAAGGGAATACGTGCAAATGCACGGAATTCCCTCTTTTTTCGAAACCTTCGACACGGAGGAATATGCCCGGATCAGTGGTATTTCCATTGAAATGGCTGCCCGCGAGTTGCGTTATGCTTTTTTTGAACGAATCCGGCTGGAGAACAATTACGATAGAATTGTTACCGCCCATCACCAGGACGACCTGATCGAGACTTTTTTCCTGAACCTGTCGCGAAAAACGGGTATAAAAGGGTTGACCGGCATCAAGGAAAAGTCGGGTTACCTGATTCGCCCCCTCTTGCTGGCCGGAAGGGAAGAGATTGAACAATATGCAGCCCAACATTACCTTGATTACCGTGAAGATTCCACCAACAACGAAGTGGTGTACCAGCGTAACTTTTTGCGGCATAAAATTCTTCCTTTGTTTAACGAGTTGAATCCCGCTTTCAAAAAGAACCTGCTGGCGAGTATCGACAACCTGCGCGATGCTGAACAGGTGTACACTTCGGTGCTAAGCCGCGATAAGGAGCAAGTGGTGGAAGAAACAAACGATGAACTCCGGATCAACATAGAAAAGCTCCGCACCACAGAGTTTCCTCCCTTACTATTGTTGGAGGTGCTTTCTCCTTTGCATTTTAATCCGTCGGTGATCGATGAGGTGTTTCAAAGCCTGGAGGCCGAACCCGGTAAACAGTTTTTTTCACCCACACACCGTTTGGTAAAAGACCGCGCATTTTTGTTTGTTACGCCCATTAAAGAGCCGGGCGAGCAGCTTTTCTACATTGAGGAGGCCGATATGGAGTTGTTTGAACCTGTTCAGCTAAGTATTGAAAAAACAGCAGCGGCTGGTTTTAAGATAGTGAAATCTCCCGATGTGGCCTGTGTCGATCTGGATACGATCCAGTTTCCACTGCTGATACGGAAATGGAAACAGGGCGACTACTTTCAGCCTCTGGGGATGCAGGGCATGAAAAAAATAAGCGACTTTTTTATCGATCAGAAAATTCCTTTGCACGAAAAGGAGAACACCTGGTTGCTGTGCAGCGGGAAAAAGATTGTTTGGATCATGGGCCACCGCCTTGATGATCGCTTTAAAGTGACGCCGCAAACACTGCGCGTGCTAAAGATAGTGTTGGGTTAGGAAAGTGCTCGATTATAAGGAAACAGCTACTCTTTTCGGAAGGGGAGTTTTATTGGAAGAAGTATTTTGAGGCTTTACTGAAACGTTAGTTGGGGCTGTTTTTCTTATTTATCAGGTTGACAATTATTTTTACAATTGTGTCTTTTTCTTCTGTTTTGCTAACTGCAATCATCAACGTTAGGGCGACAAGAGCATTATCGGCAATCCTTTTTTCCCTGTTTTCATTATAAAGTATTCCGTTTCTCTCTAAGAAATACAAAAACAAAAATGCTGCTATTCGTTTGTTTCCATCAGTAAACGAATGGTTTTTTGTTACGAGATAAAGCAAATTAGCCGCTTTTTCTTCAATACTCGGATATAAATCTTTACCATCAAATGTTTGATAAATTGTTGAAATTGAACTTCTAAACGATTTATCCTTTTCATTGCCAAACAAAGCGCTGTTGCCATATTGGCGCCTAACAAAATTGATTTTCCTAATCGCTTCGTCATACGTCAATCGATATGATTCTCGACCTGATGTTCCTTCTATTTTTAATGTTTGGTAATCATATTGATCTAAAATATCAAGGGCATAAGCATAATCAGAAATTAAGGTCAATAGTCCGGTACTTTCATCATTTGTTAATGTTCTTTTACTGATTATCCCACCAAGTATTTTTACCGATTGTTGTAATTCCTTTAATTGTTGGTTTTGTTTTTGTAAGCGTTGTTCGTTTATAGAAAAACCTCTTACCAGATAATCTTTAAGGATTTTATTGGCCCAGATTCTAAATTCGGTTCCTCTTCTGGAATTAACCCGATACCCAACTGCAATAATGACATCCAGGTTGTAGTATTTAATTTGTCGCTTTATTGCCCTGTTACCTTCTTTTTGAACTTGTGCAATTTTTGCACAAGTTGACTTTTCTTCAAGTTCTTCTGATTTGTAAATATTTGAAATGTGTCTGTTTACTGATGTTCTGTTCGTTTCAAAAAGAGATTCCAATTGATACTGATTTAGCCATACAGTATCATTGTCGAGGGTAACCTGAATTTCGGTTTTTCCATCTTTCGATGTAAAAATCTGAATCTCTGATTGTCGCATGTTTTCTTCCAAATATAGTGATTTGTGGAGGAACGATTTAGTGAGAATGACAGATTAAAAGTGATGCTGTGTACAAAGAGGATTTAAATACAATCACTGAGTAGCAAGCAGCTTTGTTCTCTATTCAGGACCGCTCAGATTCCTCATATAATCAATGCAGATAGCTTTTCGGGAATTTTGACGAATTTATTTTTTTCTTTTTCAAGTCAAAATTTTCAGGCATAGCCGTAGCTACGGTTTAAAATTTTGGTGTAGAAAAAGGGAAAAAGAAC
>JBKDZK010000875.1:0-6358 GCA_047971205.1 Draconibacterium sp. | reverse complement strand
TTAGCTGAATTGTTGTGTTTTTCCTCGCACCTGTCACGGGCTTTGAAACCAGGTAAGTAATGCCGTGCAAAATACCCCACACGATAAAAGTCCAGTTGGCACCGTGCCAAAGGCCGCTTACCCCAAACGTTACCAGGATGTTTACCGCGTGCCTTTTTTTGCTGCAGCGGTTACCTCCCAAAGGGATGTAAACATCATCGCGAAACCACGTGGAAAGACTAATATGCCAACGCGACCAGAATTCCTGCAAGGTTCGTGAAAAATAGGGATGCCGGAAGTTGTCCATCAGGCGAAAGCCCAGCAAGGCTGCACTCCCGATAGCGATATTCGAATACCCCGAAAAGTCGCCGTAAATCTGGATCGCAAATAGAAAGGCTCCCAGCAACAAGGTTCCCCACCCTGCCGACGCCGAATGGCTGAAGATCTGGTCGACCAGTGGCGCCACCGTATCGGCCACGGCCACTTTGGCAAACAATCCCCAGAGAATTCTTCGAAATCCATCCGCCGCCACCGAATAATCGAACACTTTCCTTTCGTGAAATTGCGGCAGCAAATGAGAAGCCCGTTCAATAGGGCCGGCCACCAGCTGCGGGAAAAACGCCACAAATGCAAAAAAGGACACAAGGTCGCGGGTCGCCGGAATTTTGCCTTTGTATATATCTATCGTATAGCTTAAGGTCTGTAAAGTGTAAAAGCTGATTCCCACCGGCAAAATAATGTTCGGCGTAAGCGGGTGCAATGTATACCCGAATTGTTGCACCAGTAAACTCAGTTCTTCTGCAAAAAAACCAAAGTATTTGAAAAAGCCTAAAATGCCGAGATTCACCAGGATGCTGATCAACAGAAAGCGCTTTTTCTTTTTCCGGTCGTCGGTTTGGTCAATCTGGAGTCCGCAGTTATAATCTACGATCGAACTCAACACAATCAGTCCCAGAAAACGAACATCCCAGCAACTGTAAAAGAAATAACTTACCGCAAGCAAAAACAGGTTTCGCCGCATGATGTTCCGGGCAAAAAAGCCCCAGTAAAGAAAAAATACCAGTGTAAGAAACCCTATAAATCCGACGGAGTTAAACAGCATTTTCAGTTCTTTTTTAAAGGGTTAAACGCCTGAAAATCGTCGAACCAAATCTGCTGGTCTTTCTCAGGAGCCCAGCTTAGATCGCCGCCTCCCATAAACACGCTAAAAAATACCTGGTCAACTTTCAATGTTTCGGTATCGCGAAAACGAATGGTATCTGCGTTGCACACCAGTTCCCCGTCAAGCCAGCCTTACACAATCCCGTTCTTTTGTCCGGGATCATTCATTTGAATATACTGTTGGATCGTGTACCATTTTCCTGCTTCAGCTTTCACGATTTCACCATCAGCATGGCGCCAAAACAGCGGGTCGCCATATTCTCCAGGCTGATCGGGGTAATACAGGTAAAAGCTCAGTTTTCCGTTTTCCCAAAACATCATCCGCGCACTCCAGCCATCGGTTCCGTCGGGGATATTTCCGCCCGAATTGGCAGTTCCGCCGGCCAAACCCGGTAATTTTCCTCCCCGCCGGAAATCAAAATCACCGGCAAATTGAACCCGGTACGACAGGTAAAAAGAGTCGCTGCCTGCCAGCGGCGTACTCCATTGTGCCCCAACAATCGGATCAAAACGCCCTTTGTCGATCTGCACCGACAAATAGTTATTACCTTGTTCTTCGCCAATGCTTAAGGGATAAGGAGTGACGCCCAGCTTGTAAAAAACATAGTCTTTTTTGCCACAAACAATTTGAGTTCCGCGCCATTCGCTTTTTAGTCGTCTTTCGGAATATTTACCGACTGAGCTCTGTTCAAAATCGATGGAAAGTGATTCATTGATTCCGGCCCGGTCTTCGGAAGAAACACAACCTGTGCATCCCACCAGTAGCAGAAGTGCCAGAATTCCATGTTGTATTTTAATATGCGACATCCGGATGATTGTGATCTGTGGTTTTTATCCTAAAGAAAGTAAAATCAGGTACTACTCTGCCCGGGAGTTCAAAATAAACGACAAAGGTCAATCGATCAACCGCCCGAGCGTTTTACCTTGTATGCTTCGTTTTTCAGAATATCCATCACCCTTGTGCAAAAATCGCCCTGGATCAGTATCTCACCATCTTTTACGGTGCCGCCCACGCCACACTTCGACTTCAGCAGCTTGCCCAGTTCTTTCAAATCGTCTTCCGTTCCGACAAACCCCGTCACAAGGGTTACTGATTTTCCTTTGCGCTGTTTCCGATCGAGCAACACTTTCAGGTTCTGCTGTTGCGGAGGCAGCGTTGTTGCTTCTTCTTCCTGTCCTTTTTCATATTGAAAATCGGGATTGGTGGAGAAAACCACTCCCAGACGTTCTTTCCAATCGTTTGCCATAACTTAAATCCAAATTAATAAAACAATTCCCCAAAGGTAATTGATCACCCACACAAAAAAAGCAATTTTGGTATAACGTACCAACGCCATGCTCACCCGCGAATCGATACCGTTTTTCAGGTATCTGCTCCAGGCCCACACGGTATCAACCAGTATGATCGTAAACGAGCTAAACATAATCAGCCCGTTGGTTGAAAGCAGGGAAGTAGGGAAAAACAGGATCATCATCAAAAGAGCAGTGGCGTTAAACAAAAATCCTATACTCAAAAACACCAGCACCAAAGTTCCGATGATTCGGAAACGTTCAAGCGTAACACTGCCGATTCCAAAAGCAAGGAATGCAAGTGTCATAATAAAAGCAATAACCAGGATGATTGGATCCATGTGTAATTTTTACCCTCTGTAAGCAAAGATAAGCTTCCTCACGTTCATACAAAATAGCAATTATGAAAAAGACAGAGTTCCTAAAACATTTCTTTTGTTCAGCACAAGGCTTTGGCTACGAATTTTCGCTCAGAATTGGAATCGGCATAAGTTGTGTCTCCCGCGCTTCGGAAAGCAGGCGGCGTCCTGTTTATTGACCAACAATTACACGATCTGCTATTTTCTATTTATTTTCACTTGTCTAAATTTGCAGCTTTTAGAACAACAGGTGCAACACATACAAAATTCTACCTTTCCGGTTCGTGCAAGCAGAAATACAGAATTTGAATGATCGTTTCACTTCAAAATCATTCAGCAAAACGATTAAAACATGAGCACATTTGAGACATACCTGCGACTGGGTTTCCATCACATCATTAATTATCACAACTACGCCCCCTTTGTTTTTGTACTGGTACTTTGCGCCGCGTACACGTCAAAAGAATTTGTCAGGCTGCTGATTCTGGTTACTGCCTTTACCATTGGGCATTCGGTAACGTTGTCCCTGTCGACACTCAACATCGTAAGCATACCTTCGCGTACGGTAGCCTTTTTAATTCCGCTCACCATTTTAGTGACTGCCATTGCCAATGTATTGCCGCTGAAAAGAGGAAACCACCGCGTTGTGTACATCATTACGGTGTTTTTCGGGCTTATACACGGACTGGGGGTTTCCAATTACGTTGAAAATACGATAGCAAGAGCATCCGATGTGTTCATGCCTTTGCTGGGATTTACGGTTGGCTTCGAAATCGGGCAAATCGTAATTATCAGCGTTTATTTTCTGCTTCTTTTGTTAACGGTTAACCTGATGAAAGCCCGCCACGACTTTTGGAGGCTTTATGTTTCGGGTGCCGGATTTGGAATTGCGCTGATATTGCTGATACAAAATAAATTCTGGTAAGAATAACAATACGCTGTAAAAGATTGTTACATTGAAAAATGTGCAGCCAATTGGTTAAATATTTCGTCATACTGTATTCAAAATGAAAAAAAAATGTGCGCTCTTGTTTCTTTTTACAGCTACCACCTGGTCGTTATTTAGCCAGGAAAACACCAACCTGAATAAATTCCGTCAGTTAAAACAAGAGCTTGCCACGCCCAATGTTTACCGGACGGCTTCGGGAGCACCCGGACACGAATACTGGCAACAAAAGGCGGATTATAAAATCAGCATCAGGCTCGACGACAAAAGTCAAAAGATAACGGGAGAAGAAAGCATTACTTACCACAACCAGTCGCCCGATGTGCTGAATTACCTGTGGTTGCAACTCGATCAAAACATACGCGCCAAAGAATCGGACACCTACAAAACAACCGCCATGAACATGAACAAGCGCGTAAATTATTCGCAACTTGAAAGTCTGATACAGGATTTTGACGGCGGGGTCAAACTTGAGCATGTAAAAGACAGCGCCGGGAAAGACCTCCCGACTACCGTTAACAAAACCATGATGCGGATTGATCTGCCCGAGCCTCTGCAACCCGGCAACTCGTTTACCTTCTCGGTAAAGTGGTGGTACAACATCAACAACCGGATGACAGACGGAGGGCGTTCGGGTTATGAATATTTTGCCGACGATGATAATTACATTTATGCAATTGCCCAGTTTCACCCGCGAATGGCGGTTTACAACGAGGTAGAAGGCTGGCAGCACAAGCAGTTTTTGGGTGCCGGAGAGTTTGCACTTCCGTTTGGAGATTTTGAGGTGCAAATCACAGTACCTTCCGACCACATTGTGGCTGCCACCGGCGAGTTGCAAAACCCGGAAGCAGTTTTAACCGCAGAGCAAATCAGTCGTTTCGAAGCAGCCAAAAAATCTGAAGAGCCGCTTATCATCGCAACACAAGCCGAGGCGGAGAAAGCGGAAAAGCGAAAATCGAGGGACGAAAAAACATGGATTTTCAAAGCCATCAACGTGCGTGATTTTGCCTTTGCGTCTTCGCGTAAATTTATCTGGGATGCAATGGCGGTTCCGTTTAGCGAACGCACCGTTCTGGCCATGTCGTATTACCCCAGAGAAGGAAACCCGCTGTGGGAGCAGTATTCGACCCGGGTAGTAGCGCACACGCTTAAAAGCTTTTCAAAATACACATTTGACTATCCCTACCCCGTTGCGATTTCGGTGCATACCGACCGGATTGGCATGGAATACCCGATGATCAGCTTCAACGGTGGTCGCCCCGACAAAGAAGGCAATTACAGCGAACGCACCAAGTACGATATGATTGGTGTAATTGTGCACGAAATCGGACACAATTTTTTCCCGATGATCGTTAACTCCGACGAACGCCAGTGGACCTGGATGGACGAAGGCCTGAATACTTTTCTTGAATCTTTGACAGAACAGACCTGGGATCCCGCTTTTCCGTCGCGGAAAATCAGGCCGTCAAGCATTGTTCCGTACATGCGGGGCAACAAGAAATACATCTCCCCCATTATGACCAATTCGGAGTCGGTGTGGCAAATAGGAAGCAATGCGTATTACAAACCTGCGGTGGCGCTCAACATTTTGCGGGAAACAGTGATGGGTCCCGAACTTTTTGATCACGCGTTCAAAGAATATGCGCAACGCTGGATGTTTAAACACCCCACTCCTGCCGACTTTTTCCGCACCATGGAAGATGCGTCGGGTGTTGACCTCGACTGGTTTTGGCGCGGCTGGTTTTATACCACCGACCATTGCGATATTTCGATGGAAGCTGTAAGATGGTACCACCCCGATTCAAAAGATGCAGAAATACACCTGGTCAAAAACTCCGGCCCCGAAGACCTTACTGCTTTTTCGGACCAATTCGCGGTTACCGAAGAAGAAAAAAGGGAATACGATCGTTTTCTTTCCACACTTTCAAAGGAAGAAAGGAAAATAATGGGCGAAAATGTTCATTTCTGCCAGATCGATTTTAAAAACCTTGGCGGGCTGGTAATGCCGGTTATTCTGAAATTTGAGTTTACCGACGGGACCGAGGAAGTTCGGCGAATTCCGGCAGAAATATGGCGCCGGAACAACGACGAAGTTTCGAAGGTATTCGTCTTCAACAAAGAAGTAAAGCAGATCATTCTGGATCCGTACCGCGAAACCGCCGACTGCGACGTGGACAACAACTTTTGGCCCGAACGTAAACAGCCCGCCCGTTTTGAACGCTATAAATCGCGCTTGGGCAGTACCCGGGGCAGTTCCGACAATTCGTCGCAAAAAACACCAGCGAAAAGCCAGGAAGAAACAACAGTGAACTAAACAACCACGCTCTGAAAACATAGAACGGCACACAGACAACGCAGATGTGCGCAGAAAATAATTTTCAGCCAGTTGGGTGAAATAAAAAACGAACATTCGACTCCGGCCGGAGTTGAACCGGCAACGGGTTATCCTGTTTTTACCGACATATACTCAATGCAGATAGCTTTTCGGGAATTTTGACGAACTTATTTTTTTCTTTTTCAAGTCAAAATTTTCAGGCATAGCCGTAGCTACGGTTTAAAATTTTGGTGTAGAAAAAGGGAAAAAGAACGAGTGAAAAAACCGAAAAGTTATTTGTTTTGGGTA
>JBKDZK010000874.1:0-4823 GCA_047971205.1 Draconibacterium sp. | reverse complement strand
AAAAAGGTCAGCTTACAGAGCTGGATGCAGTAAACGTAATGACCGGAATCTTTACAGGTCGTTCGCCAAAGGATAAATTCATCGTAAAAGATGATACAACCAAAGATACCATCTGGTGGACAACTCCGGGATCGCCAAACGACAACAAACCTACAACTCCTGAAGTTTGGGCCGAATTGAAAGCAAACACTGTAAAACAGCTTTCAGGAAAAAAACTGTATGTAATGGATACTTTCTGCGGTGCCAACGCTGACACCCGTTTGAAAGTGCGTTTCATTATGGAAGTTGCATGGCAGGCTCACTTTGTAAAAAACATGTTCATTCGTCCTACCGAAGAAGAGCTGGAAGACTACGGAGAACCTGATTTTGTAGTAATGAACGGTTCGAAAACTGTTAATGAAAAATGGAAAGAGCAAGGTTTAAATTCTGAAGTTTACACCGTTTTCAACCTGACTAAGAAAATGCAGGTGATTGGTGGAAGCTGGTATGGTGGCGAAATGAAAAAAGGTATGTTCGCCATGATGAACTACTACCTTCCTTTACAGGGAATGGCTTCAATGCACTGTTCGGCCAATGTTGGTAAAGAAGGTGATGTGGCTATTTTCTTTGGTCTTTCAGGAACCGGAAAAACAACTTTGTCAACCGACCCGAACCGCCAGCTGATTGGTGACGATGAGCACGGTTGGGACGATGAAGGCGTTTTCAACTTCGAAGGTGGTTGCTATGCAAAAACCATCAACCTGGATAAAGAAGCCGAACCTGAAATTTTTGGTGCCATCAAACGTAATGCTTTGTTGGAAAACGTTACAGTTGATGCCGAAGGTAAAATCGATTTCAACGACGGTTCTGTAACGCAGAACACCCGTGTTTCTTACCCGATCTACCACATTGATAACATTGTAAAACCAGTTTCGAAAGCAGGCCACGCGAAAAAAGTTATTTTCCTTACTGCTGATGCATTTGGAGTACTTCCTCCGGTTGCAAAACTTACACCGGAACAAACAAAATATCACTTCCTTTCAGGATTTACAGCAAAATTAGCCGGTACTGAGCGTGGTGTTACCGCTCCTCAGCCTACATTCTCAGCTTGTTTTGGCGCTGCTTTCCTTTCGCTTCACCCAACAAAATATGGTGAAGAATTAGTGAAAAAAATGGAAGCACACGGTGCTGAAGCTTACCTGGTAAACACCGGTTGGAACGGAACAGGAAAACGTATCTCTATTAAAGATACCCGTGGTATTATTACTGCAATTCTGGATGGTTCAATTGAAGTTGCACCAACTAAAAACCTTCCGGTATTCAACCTTGAAGTTCCAACTGAATTGAAAGGTGTTGCTACTGAAATTCTTGATCCGCGCGATACGTATGCAAACGCTGCTGACTGGGATGAAAAAGCTGCTGATTTGGCCGGACGTTTTATCAAAAACTTCGAAAAATACACTGATAACGAAGAAGGTAAAGCACTGGTTGCTGCCGGTCCTCAACTTGACTAATTATTGGTTTAGTTACTATACAAAGCCTTTCGTTGTTAAACGGGAGGCTTTTTGTTTGGTTCGCCCGGATGGGCGATAACTCCAGGGTGCAGGTCCCGAATAATTCTTGAGGACCACGAATCATATCTGGTATAACCAATGGGATGAGATTGCAATACAATTCAGAATCCAAAGTTTATGTAAACATAGGGGGTAAAGTGGCGGAGACATGGGGTGAAGGTTATTGTCCTTTCCACGGGAGTATTAACGGACGTGTGGAGCATACCAAATTAAAATCTACATTTAAAAGAACTCACTGTCTCGGTCCGCATTCCATCACAGCTGGTACTTCCGGCGGGGCTTTTTTCAAGTTCCAGCAGGTCCGGTTTCCTGCTTATCGCCAGCAACCCTTCGCAAATCTTAGTCATCGAGTTGCAGCGGCTAAAAATGCTGAAAGGAATAGTAGTCAGTGTTTTTTTTAGAGATTTATAATCAATAGTTAGCATCGGGGATACCTTCTTTTGCACGAGGAGCTGCCAATAGTTCGGAAATGGGCATACTTCAACGAGCCATTCGTAGTAAAGGCCGGGGAATGTCAGTCCGTCGTCTGTTTGATCTGATTCCTAATTTATTAAATTTGAAGCTGCTGCAATTGTGGAAGAAGTCCTGAAACGACTGTCTGATCCTGTGTTATCTCAAAGAAGTATTGGTATCGTGACATTTAGCTCAGCTCAACAAAATCTGATAGAAGACTTGCTCAATGAAGCATTAAAAAATCAACCGGGAATAAAGAAAATTCTTGAAGTTGACTATTCCCGTGGCAGAGCCAAGGAGTATTACGCCAACTTCATTTCAGCTAAATCGCTGAAAATCGAATCTTCTTTATTTCACCCCTCTGTCAGCCATAGAGGCTGACATCTCCCCTTAATGAGGGAGAAAAAGCGGAACCCCATGGCAGAGCCAAGGGGAATTATTAGATTAAAGCTTTTGGGTTGGAATATTTATAAGCTATGGTCTCCCGATTGGTGGGATAATCCACAAAGAATATGAATTTTGTAGCCATTGACGTGGAAACGGCCCAGGGAAGCCGATGGAGTATTTGCCAGATTGCTACCTTTGCTGTAATAAATAATTTTTGTAGAGCCATAAACATAAGTAGCTAATGAAAATACTCCATACGTCCGATTGGCACCTTGGAAAACGGCTTGATGATTTTTCGCGTTTGGAAGAACAACAAGCTGTTTTGCAGGAAATCTGTGAAATTGCAGACCATGAACAAGCAGATGCAGTTTTGGTGGCAGGCGATTTATTCGATACGTTTAATCCGCCCTCCGAGGCAGTTGATTTACTATACAAAACGCTGAAGCGATTAACCAATAATGGTCGTCGGCCTGTAATTGCAATTGCTGGCAACCACGACTCGCCTGATCGCATTGAGGCACCCGATCCGCTGGCCAGGGAATGCGGGATAATTTTTGCCGGATATCCAAATTCCCGTATTGCTCCGTTTGAACTGGAATCAGGGTTAAAAGTGTTTAACAGCGAAGATGGTTTTCTGGAAGTACAACTCCCTGGGAAAACTGTTCAGCTACGAATATTGCTTACTTCTTATGCCAACGAGTACCGCCTGAAAACCTGCCTGGGAGTGGAAAACAGCGAAGAAGACTTAAGAGCAGTGCTTCAAAAACAATGGGAAACTCTGGCAGAGCAATATTGCGATGAAAAGGGCGTGAATGTGCTGGTTTCACATCTTTTTATGGTCAGAAAAGGAGATGAGTTACCAGAAGAACCTGAAGATGAAAAACCTATTTTGCATGTTGGAGGAGCACAGGCAGTTTATACCGAGAATATTCCTTCGAAAATACAGTACACAGCATTAGGGCATCTTCACCGGATGCATCGTGTCGATAATGATTCCAATCCTGTGTATTACAGCGGCAGTCCTCTGTCATACAGTTTTGCTGAAGCCAATCAGAAAAAGTACGTTTTGTTGATTGATGTCGAACCTGGACAAACGGCAGAAGTCAGAGAAATAGAATTAAGTAGCGGAAAGCGATTGTTGCGAAAACGTGCAGAAGGTTTGGAAGCCGCCTTGCAATGGTTGTCCGAAAACCAGGATGCTTTAGTGGAATTAACGCTGGTAACAGAAACTTATCTAACAGCCATTGATCGTAAGCAGTTAAATAAAGCACATGCGGGAATTGTTTCGATCATTCCCGAAGTCACAAATCCTGATAATTTGGGTGGTAACCAGCAGAAACAGATTGATTTGAGCCGTAGCATGGAAGAACTTTTTCGCGATTATTTCAAGCACGAAAAGAGACAGGAGCCGAACGATGAGATAAAACGTTTATTCACGGAAATTTTAGCTGAAGAGGAATAATGATACCCGTACAACTTACCATACAAGGTTTGTATTCCTATCAGGAAAAACAAACCATCGACTTTACAAAACTAACAGCCGCAAACCTGTTTGGGATTTTCGGAACCGTAGGAAGTGGAAAGTCCTCCGTTTTGGAAGCCATTACTTTTGCTATTTACGGACGAACAGACCGGCTAAATCTTTCAGGAGACAATCGTTACTACAACATGATGAACCTGAAATCGAACGAAATTCTCATCGATTTTATTTTTGAAACCGGCAAGGAACAAACGGCCTATCGGGCAACCGTAAAAGGCAAACGCAACGGAAGAAATTTTGAAGATGTAAAGGCGTTGGACCGATCGGCATACGAGAAAAAAGGGAAGGAGTGGATCCCCATCGAAACAACTGCGCTTGAACAGGCAATCGGTTTAAGTTACGACAACTTTAAACGGACGATTATCATCCCTCAGGGACAGTTTCAGGAGTTTTTGCAATTGGGAAATAAGGATCGAACTCAAATGATGAAAGAACTCTTCAATCTCGGGAAGTTCGAATTCTATTATAAAGTGACTTCGCTCGAAAGCAAAAATAATGCACAAAAGCAGAATCTTGAAGGTCAGTTGCAGCAATTGGGAGCTGTTGATTCTGAACAGCTGGCAGTATACAAATCTCAATTGGAGCAACTCAAGAATGAACTTAAAGAGCAGAATGAGAAACTAGGAGTGTATCAAAAAACAGAAGAAGATCTTCGGAAACTTCAAGACTTAACAAAACGAAAATCAGAAGCTGAAAAAGCACTCAAATCGTTGCAGGAACAAGAGCCGGTATTTAAGCAGTTGGAACAAAAAGTTTCCCGTTACGAACAGTGTGTGGTACAATTTAAGCATTTGGTGGATGGATTAAAATCGATCAATGAAAAAGTGCAGTCTCGTGAAAAACAGATTCAGCAGGATGACATAAAACTGAAGTTACAGGAAGACGAAATC
>JBKDZK010000873.1:0-5020 GCA_047971205.1 Draconibacterium sp. | reverse complement strand
TTTTTTTAATGTTTTTTAGAGATTAAAGCTGAAAATCAGAAAATTGTATTCTGCAAGTGACAGTATAAAGTTATTAAACCTACTACTTTATCGAATTTGTATTGATAAAGACAATAGCAGTTTTGAATTTAGGATTTACTGTTCTCTCGCTACTCGAGATTACTACGCCTATAGCATATTGTTTATCTGGATTGTTTTTGATGAAATCAAGGTTGATACTTAAATCAAAAGTCGAAATATCACTATTGTTCTTTACCGTTACAGACGATGGCATACTTACTTTATCTGAGGGCAAAACCTCAGTTGAGACCAATGAACCTAAATTAATCATTTGGGCAATAGTATCGGTATTTAGAGAGATACCGACAGAAAACTCGCCATCGGAAGTAATCCCTGATCGATAAACCCCCAAGTGAACGTTCAATTGATTAGATTCGTTATCAATAGAATATCTCGACATTACTCCTTCGGTTGGCACTCCAACCGGATCGTTTTGTACAGAAATATCATATAATCCGTGTAGTGCTGCTGGCATGTATATTGTTTGCTTAGGATAATTAACATCCACATAGTCCTCATATTCACAAGATATGAACGCAAATAGTACACTTAAGGTGACAACAACCATTCTTACTGAGGTATCAAATCTTCTTTTCATAATACTTAATTTACTGATCCTACCAAAGTGGGTTTTGGATCATATTATTATTAATATTCAAATCATTTTGAGGGATGGGGTATAAGTACATTTTTCGATCGAATACACGGTTTTCTACATTTATTACCTTATAATTAAAGATATCTCCGTTTTTAGTTATTTCAATTCCAGTCAGCGGGATATCAAAATATTGTTCTGCTTCCATCCACCTTTTTACGTCCCAAAAACGATGGTCTTCAAATGCAAGCTCGATCTTTCTTTCGTTGCGGATACGCTCTCGCATTTCATTCTGTGTAAAGCCAGAAGGTATTTCCGGCATATTTACGTCTGCCCTGCCCCTAACAAAATTCAGATAAGTCAGAATATCGGGGTTGCCCGGATCGTATTCGTTCAATGCCTCGGCATAATTTAGGTATACTTCTGCCAAACGGAATATTACCCATGAATGTACGCTAGTCCGGTTTTGTAAAAGGTCTAAACTTGAATCAACATACTTTCTAAGATAATAACCCGTCCTTGTTGCCCTTGGGACCCCTTTACCGTCTAAACCTCCGGTCCAGCACTCTACTGGACGACCTTTGTATTCTGTATCATTTGTGAGGATAGTGTACCCCAGCCGCGGATCCCTGCCTTGATAAGGAGTAGCCGTATGAACGGAATTGTCCCAATCAAATTCAGAACCATCGATCATTTCGTAAGAATCAACCAGGCACTGGGATGGTGTGGTACCGCTTTGGCCAAGATCGTACCCGATAGGAACTGAAGCTATCTCAAACGAATTCGAAGCGCCGTTTCTCCTGGCCATAATGACTTCGCTGTTTAGATATCCCACACTTCCGAAAATATCATTGTAGCTTGAACTTAAAGAGTACATTCCCAAGTCGATAACCGATTTGGCAGCTTCAGCAGCAGCTTTCCATTTTTCGGAACGGTTACCGGGGACAGAAATCAAACTGGCATTTGAATATTCCCCTGCCCAGGAGGGATCGCTGAATAAATCACTTGCTGCATAAAGTAAAACCCGACTTTTTAAAGCATGCGCAACACCTTTAGTTACACGCCCTAACTCAATCTCGCTATAAGATGCAGGTAATAAACCGGTAGCAACATCACATTCTGAAACAATGAAATCAATACATTCACTTAATGGTTTGCGGTTTATTATTGAATAATCGTCATTTAATGAGGTTAATTCTTTAATAATGGGTACGCCACCATATCGCTTAATCAATTCAAAGTAAAAATAAGCCCGAAGCAGCCTGACTTCAACTTTCCAATTTTGGATTTCGGCTAAACGTGTAAAATATACCTCCTGCTGTCCCGGATCTGGATTAAGACGGTAATTTTCCAGATCAACACTATCAGAGCTTGCCAAGAACTGGTTTGCTTTACGTATGGCCTGATAATAGTGCTCCCAAACATTATCCGGATTGTAAATCGCATTCCAATTACCTGTATTGAAATTTTGTACACCCGAGGTTTCCAGTGTGTGTTCGGCTTCATCAGATGCAGAAGACATCATGGCGCCATCGATAGATTCGAACCCATTGGGGATTTCTGCATATACCGATATTGCACGGTACTTTGTATAATCGTAAGACTTTGTTACTTCACTCTCGGAAAGAGTAACCGTAAAGTCCTGATCAAGATCGACACATGCGCTGAGCATGAACACAATAAGTATGCTAAATAAGAATATGTTATTTTTCATTTTCTGCCGTTTTTTAAAAGATAAAATACTAAAACCAGATTTTACAACCTATACTTAATGTTCTCAGAGGTGGATACCCCGACATTATTTCCGGGTCGGAATAATCCAGATGATCTAATGTGAACAAATTGTTCCCATTAACAAATACACGGGCGTTGTAAATCCTTATCCGTTCAAGAAGGGTTTTGGGCAATGTATAGCCTAATTCGGCGGTACGCAGTTTCAGAAAACTCCCGTTTCGTTGCCAGTATGAAGAGAATACACCAAAATTGTTCTGGTTATTTTCTGAAGACAATCTGGGATAAGTTGCAGTACCAGCAGTAGTCTTAGTCCATCGCCCAAGTGCAATGGAGGCAACCTTCCCATCATTTTGAAAGGCCTCGTATTGATATCCTGTCAACCATACTGTTCGGCCTTCTACACCCTGAAAGAAAAAATTCAGATCAAACCCCTTATATTTGAAGAAAGTATGCAGCGAATAGGTAAGTTCGGGTAAGCCTGTATTACCGATAGCGTGCATATCCAACTGGTCAATTACTCCGTCATTATTCATATCCCTGTATTTAATATCGCCAGGCTGCACATTTTGTGAGAAAGTTTGTACCGGGCTGTTTTTTACATCACTCTCATCTTTGAACAAGCCGATAGACTCATAACCAAATGGTTGAAATACACGATGTCCTGTCTGATACATCCAATCATACAATTTTGGAGTTTCCGAGAAATATTTCAATTCATTTTTGGCATACCAGATATTCCCTTCAATAATATATTGGAATTTGTTTTCTTCATTGCTGTGATAACGCAGCATAGCTTCGACACCTTTATTTGTTATTTCTCCAATATTTAAAGCTGGCAGGGTTATACCCAGGTAACCGGGGATACTTGCATAAGGCTGCGAAAGAACATCATTACGATTTTCTTTAAATACATCTATGCTTATATCAATATGGTCGACTATCCTGGCCTCCAAACCTACATTTAGGATAAGTGCCTTTTCCCAAGTCAGACGGGGGTTCGATAAAGTGCTTTCTTCCACACCACTATAATAAGTATTTGAATTACCTAAAAAATAACCTCCCGAATTACTATAGGTCGAATTGTACATAAACCTTGTACCTCCAATATTATCATTCCCAACGAGGCCGTACGAACCTCTAACTTTTAAATAATCAACCCACTTGATCCTGCCAAAGAAATCTTCCTTAGAAACAATCCACCCTAATGATGCTGCCGGGAAAAAACCATACCGGTTATTCTTGGGAAAGTTCTCAGAACCGCTAATGCCAAAAGAAAACTCACCAATGTATTTTTCATTATTGGCAAGTGTAAAACGTCCTCCAAAGTTGTTGTGTCTGTACGGAAAGCTTGTCAGACCGGTTGCATTTCCAACTTTATAGTTGTTTGTGGAAAACATAAGCATAGCGTTAACAACATTCTTATTGAAAGTACGGTTATAATCTAAAAATGACTGAAAATCAATCCGCCTCCATTGGTTACTTCCGCCTTCACTCCCCTCCAGTGAGGTATTCTGTCCTATTTTGTTATACCTGATCTCGTCAGAGCTGTTCTTTGAAATTGCAAACCTTTCATATTGTCGGGTTTTACTCGAAAAGGTCCTGAAATAATTATTAAATGAAACTGCTCCTGAAAGACTTATGCCTTTTGCAATAAAATCAAAATCCTGAATTAATTTAAAGGTTGCCTGTAATGTCCTGGCATTTGAACTATGAAACCCCGTTTCCGTAATATCTCCCAGTGGATTGGAATAAAGATTGTTGCCTCCCCATGACCCATCCGGGTTAAAAACGGGGAAAGCATTGGGCGCAATAAGGGACATACTGGTAAAAATGGAGTTCGAATTAATGCTGAACGGATTATCTTTATCCTCGACAGAACCTGCAATATCCACAATTGCTTTTAGGCTTGTCAGCAGGTCTATATCAACATTGCTCCGAAAATTATAGCGCCTGTATTTTGTATTTATACTATTTTCGGAATCCGATGTCTTCTTATATAAGCCCCCACTATTAATTAAATTGAAAAGAACAAAATACCGGACATTTTCCGATCCACCCGAAAAATTCAGATTGTAATTCTGAATTGGCGCATTTTTTCTCAGTACTTCGTCATACCAATTCACATCAGGATGAAAATAGGGGTCATCACCTGTTTTATAAGCCTCTAAATCAACGGGAGAATATAATGGTTCTTTTCCGTCATTATCCAATGCCTCGTTATACAAAAGGGCATAATCATACGAACCTAAAAAATCGGGTAATTGTGTGGGGCTCTGAAATCCCTGCATGGTACTGAAACTTATTTTGAGCGGCTCGTTTGTTCCGCGCTTAGTTGATACCAGCAATACGCCATTAGCCCCCCTGCTACCATAAAGTGCAACGGCAGAAGCATCTTTCAACAATGATATAGTTTCAATTTCATCAGAAACCAAATGTTCCATATCACTTTCAAATCCATCGACAATTACCAAAAGGTTGTTATAATTTAAAGTGCTTATCCCGCGTGAATACAAATTGGCTGACCATTCGCCAGACTCAGTTCCGTATTGCTCAACGGTCAATCCTGCCAACTTACCATGAAGGGCAGGTAATAAGTTAGTAGTAAACGATCTTGAAAGTTCATTCCCTTTT
>JBKDZK010000872.1:0-1508 GCA_047971205.1 Draconibacterium sp. | reverse complement strand
TAAGCCCGCCGCATAGATACTACCTGTTTTAAACCAGAGAATCATTAGAGAGATGAGTAAAATAGCATTTGTAAAGATCAAGCGTTTTACCCTTGAGGTAACATTTAATTTTAACTTCGTCTGTTGGGATGTTTTAATCAGCCAAAAGAAGTAGTAATCGAGTAATACAAGTAAACTCCCAAGTAGCTTAAATAAAAGGGACGAACCAAATAGAACAAGACATGCACATGCTACATAGAACCACTCATGTGCTTTAAAAAAAGAATAATTAGGGCTGTTTAGCCACTTGAAGTATCGTTTGATTCGATACGAGTTTTGTTGAAATTTTTGCAGATCGTCAAAAGATCTTAAAAAGATCAAGACAGTTATAATTAACAGACCAAAAGTCATGTATCTAGCCTCCAATAAAAGTTTTGAGTATGCTTAAAAATCTGGCAGGCTGCTCAAGATAAGTAAAATGACCTGCACCATTAAAAACAACTAAGCCTGCATCTGGTATGAGCTTCTCCATCAAGCGAGCATCTTCAATAGGCGTAGCCGTGTCCTTGTCCCCCCAGATGAGAAGCGTAGGCGCATCTATATTCGGAAGATATGATTTTAAGTCTTCATTTACAACTTTTGAAAGAACTTGTTTCATAATTGGCGATGCAGATTTGTAATCGCTGCTGGAGTATTTTTCGTAATAAGCTTTTATTGGTTCTGCGAGCAGATACGAAAAAACGGGCAATTTCCCTAAAAATTTTATTGCTTTAAAACCATATACTTTAAAATAGTATGTGTTTTTTCGCTTAGGTTTAATTCCCGCGCTATTGACGAGGATTAACTTTTCATAGGAAACGAGTTTTGAGAGTTTTATAGCAACTCTACCGCCAAACGAATGACCGATGACAACTGGGTTTACGATCCCATTGGCGTCGAAAAATGCCTTTGTGACATCGACGTATTCGCTTAGCGAAAATGGATAATCTGGTTCTGTTGACTCTCCAAATCCTGGGAAATCAATGGAGTAGACTTGATAATACGCTGATAAATCATTTGAAACAGCACTAAAGCTCTTGAGATTTGTACCCCAACCGTGAAGAATTACCACTGGGCGACCGTGCCCCTTGACCTCATAATGGACTTTTATGGATTTATAATCAAAAAATTGCATTGTTTACCTCGATAATATAATATTTCACTCTCCATTTTATCACAAATACTCTTTAGAAATAAGCTACTTATTTTATACTGTTATTGAAATGTAATAAACAATCCTTTTCAGCATGATATAATAGTTGGTAGAAATAACCTGTGTTATAATAAAGGTAATTGTATGAATGATGAAACGGAGGATAAAGCATGAGAAGAAACATTTATTATAAAGTCACAGCTCTTTGTTTGGTGGTCTTGATGATGGGTAGTTTGACCTTTGGAGTCGTGGCTGTCACAGATGTAACTTCATCACACTGGGCAAATGACTATGTACAAAATGTAGTCGAAAAGGAAATTATGCCGCTAAATGAGGA
>JBKDZK010000871.1:0-2177 GCA_047971205.1 Draconibacterium sp. | reverse complement strand
CCCTCAAAATATCAAATTAAGAAAGGCAATACGCCTAAAAAAATTCATAATCTGGAAAATGATGGGTTTTCTTGCTGGCACGACTTAGTGGCCTGGTGGGCAGAATTGTAAAATTGTTGAGCTGCAAGATTGTATCCCCCCGGACTTGTTCTCTGTGTAACTTCTGTGGTTAACACTTTTGAATTGTAAAGCTGAAAACTGCGACTGAGAACTTGTAACAGGTCTTTTGCTGCGCTTCGAGATGACCGTGACTTTGATGGGTCTCCTTGTACTATGAAAATTTGTCTTTTACATCATCTGAAAGACCACTTGGAGCCTTCCGGTTTTTTTCAATATATTCCGATGGCAACATGCCGTATTCTTTCGAGAAATATTTCGAGAAATACCGCGGGTTGTTAAATCCTGCCCGATAAGCTACTTCGGATACCGAAAGCTGGCTTGTTTCAAGCAGGTGGGCAGCCCGTTTTAATCGGATAACGCGGATAAATTCGATGGGTGTCCGGTTGGTTAAAGCCAACAGTTTTTTGTACAGGCTAACGCGGCTCATTCCCATTTCTGCACCAAAATCCTCAACGGTAAACGCGGCTTCTTCAATATTGCCTTCAACTATTTTTAAGGCCTTTCTAATAAACTTCTCGTCTTCTGAGCCGACCTTAATTTTTTCAGGATCTAAACCTGTCGTCGCCTGGTACGAAACACGTAATTGTTCGCGCGAACGCAACAGGTTTTCAATTCGCGATTCCAGCACTTTAAAATCAAAAGGTTTGGTGAGGTAGGCATCGGCACCCGATTCGTAACCTTCAACAACCGGCGCGGCATCGGTTTTTGCCGTTAACAGAATAACCGGAATATGTTTGGTTTTTCGGTTCGATTTTATTTTGGCACACAGTTCAACGCCGTTCATTTCGGGTATCATCACATCGCTAATCACAATATCGGGCAACTGTTTTTCAAAGTTTGCCCAGGCTTCGGCTCCGTTCTCGGCTTCGATAATATTGTATCTTTCTTTAAAGTTTTCCTTTAAATAAAAACGTAAGTCGGAGCTGTCTTCCACAATTGCCAGTGTTTTTTTCTTGCGGTTGTAGGCCGGAGTTTTTTCGCTTGTAGTTGACGTTGGCTGTTTGTAAGTTTTTCTTTCTGCGGTTTCAAGCTCCTTGTTGGCGGCTATTTCTTCGTCGGTAAATAATTGCACCGGAATTTCCACCGTGAATGTACTTCCTTCGTTCAGTTGGCTATCCACATTTACATCGCCACCCAACAGCGTAACGTATTCTTTTACCATCGACAAGCCAATTCCTGAGCCCTGGTTAATTTCGGTGCCGGAATTATCGGTTTGGTAAAAGCGGTTAAAAACCTGCATCTGCTGCCCGGGGGCAATTCCAATTCCCGTATCAGCTACTTTTACGGTTAAAACAGGCTTTTCAGCCGATGAATTCAAATCGATTTTCAGGCTGATCTTGCCTCCGCTGTTGGTGAATTTACAGGCATTGGTTAGCAGGTTGGTAAATATTTTATCGGTTTTGTCTTTATCAAAAAAGGTGTGCAGGCTTTTGTGGCTGCTTGAAAACCGGAACATGATATTTTTACTTTTCATCAGGTCTTCAAACGATGCCGAAATCTCTTGGATAAAACCGATCATTTCGCCCCAGTCTTTATTCACTTTAATTTTTTGAAGTTCCATTTTCCTGAAATCGAGCAACTGGTTTACCATGGCCATCAGTCGGCGGGCATTTCGCTGAATAAGAATAAGGTGTTTCTTGTCGTCGTCGTTTTTACTGTGCTCGATTAATTTATCGATAGGTGCGATTATCAGCGAAAGTGGAGTGCGGAATTCGTGGCTGATGTTGGTAAAAAACTTGGTTTTCAAGGTGTCAACCTGATGGATTCGCTCGGCCTCGCGGTGTTCCTGTTCTGCTTCAAATTTCAGGCGCTGGCGTTCGGACAAAATCTTCCAGGTAATAAATAACAAGCCGGCAATTACAAGCACATAAAGTATATAAGCATAGCTGGTTTCCCAAAATGGCGGAAGGATATTGATGTTTAAAGGCGGGTTCATTTCGCGCCAGGTTGAATTATCGTTGCTTGCCCTGATGCGTAGCTGATAATTGCCGGAATTCAGGTTGGTAAATGTAAGCTCGTGCATGCCACGGTTTACTTCCAGCCATTCGTCGTTAAAG
>JBKDZK010000870.1:0-2465 GCA_047971205.1 Draconibacterium sp. | reverse complement strand
TCTGCTAAACCCGGGGTTTATTGGTATTTCATGGATGGTAATTTGTCTCGCGAAGAAATGACACAGGACTTGGAGTCTATGAAGAAAGCAGGTATCAGCAACTTAATATTTCTTGAAGTGGGGATCGGGGTTCCGAGGGGGCCGGTTGATTTTATGGGTGAAGAGTGGCAGGATTTATTTGTTCATGGCGTAAGAGAAGCAGAACGACTTGGTATTAAAATTAGTCTTGGCGCCGGCCCCGGATGGTGTGGCAGCGGAGGTCCCTGGGTGAAACCGGAAGAATCAATGAGACATTTGGTTTTTAGTGAAACAGAAATATCCGGCAACAAGAAAGTGGATATAATGCTTCCCATTCCTGAACAGCGAAGCACGCCATGGCACCTAATGAAAAATCCGTATTATGAAGACGTGGCAATATATGCCATTTCCAGTTCTTCAAAACCAGTAATTGAAGATATAAACGAAAAAGCTCTTTATGAGAGATATCCATATTCATCTTACCCGAACGTAAAAGCATATTTACCCGCGTCGGCGGAATATGAAGAAACAGGAGAAAGTAAAATTCTCAATCAAAAAGAAATTATTAATGTTACTAACTACCTGAGTGCTGACGGACACTTTGTATGGGATGCACCTGAGGGAGACTGGACGATTATAAGAATGGGGAGCCGGGTGACGGGAGCCAGCACACGTCCTTCTCCCGAACCGGTAATTGGTCTTGAATCAGACAAACTAAATGTAAAAAGTTTTGAAGACCACCTGAAG
The DNA here is from genome assembly GCA_047971205.1 of Draconibacterium sp. GTDB lineage: Bacteria > Bacteroidota > Bacteroidia > Bacteroidales > Prolixibacteraceae > Draconibacterium. The sequence goes on along the minus strand of JBKDZK010000870.1, from coordinate 1,700 downwards.
AATTATACAGATATTTTACTGGAAAAAACAGCTCCCAGAAAGGAAGGAGTTGGATGGACCGGCTTTCATATAGATAGTTGGGAAAGCGGTTCACAAAACTGGACTGAAGGAATTATGGAAGAGTTCAAAAAAAGAAGGGGCTATGACCCTGAACCTTACCTTTTGACTTTTACTGGGCGAGCGGTTAACAATATCGAAATAAGCGAACGTTTCTTATGGGATTTGCGTCTTACCTGTCAGGACTTGCTTTTAGAAAATCATGCTGAATTTGCAAAATCCTATGCACATAAAAATGGTTTGGAGCTTACCATAGAGCCTTATGATATGAATCCGGCTGGTGACCTGGATTTGGGCGCGGTTGCTGATGTTATTATGGCTGAATTTTGGAGTAAAGGATTTGGATACGACACGCACTATGCCGTTATTGAAGCGACATCCATTTCCCATATTACGGGTCAGCCTGTTGTTGGGGCTGAAGTTTTTACATCGGACAACAACGAAGCCTGGCAGCAATTCCCCTGGTCGATGAAGAATCAAAGTGACTGGGCGTTGGCTTTGGGAGTAAACCGTTTTATATTCCACACTTTTGCACATAAACCGTTGGGAGAAGAATATCGCCCGGGAATGACAATGGGACCCTATGGCGTTCATTGGGACCGAGGGCAAACCTGGTGGCCGATGGTTGGAGCTTATCACCAATACATTAGCAGGTGTTCCCATATGATGCAACAAGGGCAAGCAGTATCTGATATCCTTTATTTAACTCCGGAAGGCGCACCGATGATATTTACCCCACCAACCGATGCTTTGACTAAAGATGAGGGCATTCCGGACAAAAAAGGGTATGGATTTGATGGTTGCTCTCCAAAAATGTTAATGGAGAGAGCAGATGTTAAAGATGGAAAAATTGTTTTCCCTGGTGCATCTTCCTACGAAATAATGGTGTTGCCCAATTTTAAGACAATGACGCCCAAGCTTCTTGAGAAAGTAACTTCACTGGTTGAAAAGGGTGCAAAAATCATTGGAATCCCTCCGCTAAAATCTCCAGGTTTGACTGATTATCCAACTTGCGACGAACTCGTAAAAATGATGTCTGTTAAACTTTGGGGAACACTACAAACTCCTGATAAAATAAGCGAAAGAAAATATGGAAAAGGTTCCATATTTTGGGGAGGAAATCTCAGTTACATCAACTCGAACGCACTCTATCCTGATTATAAAAGTACAATTGAAATCCTATCAGAACTGGGAATTCATAAAGACTTTAATTCAAAGAACAACCTGGTTCGATATGGACATCGTAAAACAGTGGATAAAGACATTTACTTTGTTTCCAACAAATCGGCTTCCTTTCAGGAAACGGAGTGTGTATTCCGCGTTGAAGGGAAACCCAAATTATGGGAGGGAACCACCGGAGAATTGAAAGAAATTGGGGATTTTACAATCAATGACGGGATAACCACAATTCCTTTAAAATTTTATCCTTATGAAAGTTTCTTTATTACTTTCTCAAACGAAGAGACCGGAAAAGTGACTTCACAAGCTCGAAAAGGAAATTTTTCGGCATATAAAGAATTAACTGCAATTGAAGGTCCCTGGGATGTATCATTCGATCCAAAATGGGGAGGCCCGGAAAATGTAACTTTCAATAAATTACAGGATTGGACGAAACATGAAATGTGTGGAATAAAGTATTATTC
>JBKDZK010000869.1:0-1961 GCA_047971205.1 Draconibacterium sp. | reverse complement strand
ATCTAGTGTTTTAGGTTTATTTTTGCTTTTTTTTTGAATCAGAGACTGAAAATATTTCTCGGACTAAACTGTTTAAGTCAACATTTCTGTCATTGCCGGAAACTTATTATACCCAAAAATATTCGAGATGAAAAAAAGACACATACAAATTACATTTTTGACAATTTTATTAGCCTTCTTTTTTTATCAAACGCGCGCACAGAAAAACTTTGCACAGGACTTTGAAGTGTTTCAAAAAAACAACCAATACATTGTTCGTGGTGAAATCGATTTAAAAGAACATTTTTCAGGGGAAGAAGCCGGCGAAGCTATTCAGTTTGCTTTGGATAAACTTGGAAAATCGGGTGGTAGCGTTCAGTTACATTCAGGACTTTACAGGCTAAACAAACAAATCAATATTCCCGGCCGGACTACATTAAGAGGAACCGGTGCAGGCACCCGCCTGTTTTTCGCCGAAAATCATAACACCGGCACTGCATTACAATGCAAGGGGGCTGATAATTCGGTAGTTAAAGACCTTTAAATTCTGGCAGAATTAACAAATTTGTCGGCTAAAACCAGCCTGCTTATCGATAGCTGCGGACTAATATCTGCCGAAAAAATTACCTGCATCGGAATGCGTGAACATGGGATTGTACTCTCCAATAATTCATTTTTATGTAGCATCAATAACTGTAAAGTGGGGGCAACCGGCGAAAGCGCCATTGCTGTAAAAAACCTGTTTAAAGGAGGCCGTGGCGGCGACTGGGTGCCTTCGCAAATCGCCAATTGTGTCGTGTTTTCGTGCGGGAAAGGGATTGAATGCGAAAAATCCCTGGTCATCAATATTTCCGATTGTCAGGTTTACCAAACTTTCGGGCCTGCTTTCTATATTCATTCCGAAAGCAATTCGGTAATTATTACCGGTTGCAGAACATACCAGATTACCGGAAGTTCAGTAGTGGTGCAAAACTCACACGAGATAAACATTTCCGGAAACATGATTTCCTGGTCAACCGAACACGGAATTATTCTCGACAATGTAAAATGGGGAGCTGTTGCCGGAAACAACATTATCGACAACGGCAGTATAAATATCTTTAATCCCGACGAAGATTCGTTGATTATAGCGGATTATAGACGCCCGTTCACAAAAAAAATAAGCCAAAACCTTGAAGTTGAAAATTACAACGGGGTTTGGATGCGGAACAAAACCATGGGGATTGCAGTTACCGGCAACTCTATTTACAACTGGCACGTGGTACCGCCCATGAAACACGGAATAGAAGAAGACAGCACCTGCGTGGCGAACAATATTTCGGCCAACAACATCAATTACTGTGTGAAGGAAAGTATTCTGTCCAAAGGAAAAGAAACACTGGTAAGCGAAAATAAAGTGTATCCTGAAATACCATATTACCGGCTTAACAGCAACAAACCGTTCGCCCCGAAGAATATAAAAGAATACCAGGTTTTTGACACCCGGCTGATCCGGGAATTTATTGACGAACTAAACGCAACAGACCGTTAGATTTTTAGCTATGATACGTAACTATTTTATGAATTGGCCCGCACAATGTTTGATTTTTCTGATAACGCTTGTAAGTCCGGGAATGCTGTATGCCGGGGTTGGAGACATTTCTTAATCGGTGTATCCTGAAAAGATAAACGACCGGAGCGCAGTGTACCTTACGCCGGAAAATTTTCAGGTTTCGGGCGACGGGCTTGCCGACGATGCCCCTGCTATTCAGGCAGCCATCGACCGGGTAAGGGAGCAATCGGTTACCGGAATTGTGTTTATTCCGTCTGGTATTTACCGCTTGGGCAAAACCATTCACCTGTGGCGGGGTATCCGTTTAATTGGCTATGGTGCCGAACGTCCTTTGTTCAAACTGGCCGAAAATACACCGGGCTTTCAGGAAGGCGAACGCAAATACATGTTGGTATTTTGCCACAACCCATCCGAAAATAAAGATGCTATA
>JBKDZK010000868.1:0-12208 GCA_047971205.1 Draconibacterium sp. | reverse complement strand
TTATTATTTATATCAAAATTAATAATTGGGTTCTCCAAAATAATTAAATTGGGCATAGTCCAGGCAGGTAGTCCTCCCCCTGCGATTCCAAGTTCTTCTCTATATACCCCAGGTTTAACTTTAATTTTTACAGTTGTATAATAACCTTTATTATTATCAAAAAATTCAATAGCTTCATTTAATGACAATGAAACCCTTACAGTCCCTATATAAATACCCCCTTTTTGATGATTTAGGGATAACTGCAAATTTAACTCTTCTGTATTGACATTATAATCATTTTTATAAGCATAACATGTCCCCGATACCTCAAAGTCAGTGATATTATATTTATAATGTGGTTGTACATATCCATTTTTTATTTCTAAAATTAGGGAAATAATACTATCCCGTTTAGACGCAATAATTAAATCATCTTTATTTTTAAATTCTTGGATAAATGCTTTTAACTCAGGAATCGAACTATATTTTAGATTAATAATTTCATAATCTGAAATATAAATTTTATCCTTTTTTATTCCGGTAATAAATGCCTTTGGACTTATTGAATTTATAATATTCCAGTTAACTTCTGATAATTTATATGAAGTAATTGGGTCAAAATTAGCTAATCCAAAATGTTTTAAATTATATTCCTGACTATTATTTGAAGGATATAACCAAAGTTCATTCGTGTAAGCATTCATGATTGAAATGAGATTTGCAGAGAAATCATTAATCTCATTTATTGGTTTTAAAGGAACATCTTCTGCTTCTTTATTATTTGTTATAAATTTTTCTTCTTGACCTGAACAGACACCATTTACTAAAACTAAAAAAACAAATATTATGTTGATGATTATTAATGTTTTCATAAGTGTTAAATATTTAAAATTTAAGATTTTACTTTATAGATAAGTGTTTTTTATTTGATTATTCGCCAACCATCATCAAACTTTTTAAACAATACCTTTTCATTCCACTCAAACTTAAAATCAGCTCCATCAGAATTTTTGAAAATATCTCCAATTTTATTGGGCTCGTATTTGGCAATATAATGAACCGTTAATGAATTATCCGAATGTTCTTCAATTCCTGTAATTTCAATATCATTAAGGGTTCCAATAATTAAATGGTAAACAGGTAGGGTTCTATTGAGCTGGTCTTCTTTTATTAGAAAATCATAAAAATTGTTGTTAAAACTTATTTTAATCCCATTTCTAAATTGATTTAGATAGCCATTATTATCTAATCTTTGAATAAATACTTTATTATTCCTTAATCGGTGGCTACCATTTATAACATATTGTCCTAATGATGGAGACCAAATGAAATAGTTATATAGCATTAAATTTTTTTCCACAAAATCATTTTTTATTAAAATGTTTTTTGCTTTTTCTCGTGACAAACCTTCGCTACAAGAAGTGGATATTATTACGATTAATAATAAATTGAGAAGTGCGGTAAGGACAATGTATTCTTTCTTCATAACATATAGGTTTTAAGTGATTTATAAAAAGGTACTTGTGTCGATTAATATTTAATTCATTCTTAATTTTTTTATATAAATAGACATAATTTAGGACGGGTCAACCTTGCCCATAACGGTTGGTACATGTTGTCGGGGTGGATTTCGGAGAGCGTTCCTGTCCGAAGGACACGGAACTGCGATGCGAGAATCGGTAGTTGGCGTACCACCGAACCCCGCCCTGCAATATGTACATTGTTATGGGCTGGGTTTTAATTTCATTTCTTTAAATTTTAATCTATATATCTCATTCTCAAATTTGTCAAAGTAGAAATTTTTAAAATAGTCCATGTTTGAATTAAAGAAAATTGTGTCATTCAATTCTGTTCCTGGATTTATGTCAACATACATTTTTTTGTTTTTATATGTTTTTCCAATCAATTTCAAAAGGAATGCAGTGTCGTTAAAAACGAAATAAGAATCTGTTTTTGTTTTCTTATTTATCAGAATCGCTTTTACATTGTAAACATTGCCTTTAGGAGCTGAATTGTCAAGATAATGAACAAGGTTATTGAAGCTATTAAATTCAATTTCGTTTTCTATTTTTAAAATCAAATTTTTTCCGAAATCTGATGTTTTTATTTTGCAACAGTTTAACTGGTCATTAAATTCAGTCGGGTCGTAATCTCTTTCAAATGAATGCAACACTTTCTCAATGTGCTCTAAATTTGTAGTGTTGACGAATATATATTTGTCAAATTCGGAGAATGAAATTTTGGCTGGTCTTGAAGCGTCCTCAAATTCCTTAATAAATAATTTAAGTCGAAAGATTTTGTCAATAATCCAAGCGGAAAACCAAATCGGTATAAAAACAATTTGAGCTGCTAAATTAGGATGAGATTTGAGTCCACGAAGAAAAGACTTGAACATGTAGATTGGGTCACGCAAAATCAAATAAAGGACTAGGCCAATCCCAATTATAATAATTGTCGATATGATTAAATCAAAGTTGTCCATTCATTATTCTGCTTTTTCAACCTTGCCCATAACTAGCTTATCTGTCAACTAAAAGTATACTTTATTTCGCTGTGACGGAAGTATTGTCAACCTTTCTTATTTTATATTTCCAGATCATCAAACGGATTTTTTATATTCTTTAAGCTCTCGTTACTCACATGGGTATAGATCTCGGTTGTTTTCGACGATTTGTGACCCAGCATTTCCTGAATGTAGCGCAAATCTGTACCATTCTCAAGAAGATGGGTTGCGAAACTGTGTCGTAAGCAATGAATTGTATAGGGTTTGCAGATTTTAGCATTGGCAAGTGCCCGCTCAAAAACTTTTTGCAAACTTCCGGCACTAATGCCTTTCCCCGGGTATTGGCCTTCGATAAAATAAGTAACAGGTTTATATGAAGGATAATAATTCTTAACTCTTTCGAGCCAACGCCTGCTGATGGGAAGCGACCGGTCTTTTTTCCCTTTTGCATTAATTACCGAAAGCAGCCCCCGCTTTGTATCAATATGCTGCAGTTTTAAATTTAATAACTCGCTTCGTCGTAACCCAAAAGCGTAAATGGTTTCAAAAGCCATTCGGTGCTTCGTGTTTTTTATATTTTCGAAAAAACGCTGAAGCTCTTGTTTGCTCATTACCTTGGGTAATGAATGATGTTTTCGGGGGCGTTCGAGACTTTCAGCTTCAAGGTCGCGCCGGTACACAACACTGTAGAATTTTTTTAATGCACTGATGGTTTGGTTCTGAAAGGTGAAACTAAGTCCGTTTTTAAGTATGAAATCGTTATTGAACCGGTTAATATCAGAGGTTTGTATGTCCTCCGGCTGTTTACTTGCAAAGTAACCGAAAAAGATCTCAAGATGATGCGAGTAAGCTTTTATGGTGCTATTTCCATAGCGTTTCTGTTGCAACCAAACTTTAAAACCATCGATGCTGGCTTTTGTTTGCGGTGGTACATCGCTTCTGATTTTGTGTGCACTGTATTGTTTATTTGCACTGGTCAGAGCTAACTTGTGATGCTGCTTTTTCAGCGCCGAATAATCAATATAGGCCAAGGGGTTCATCAACTGAAAAAAAACGCTCAGGTTAAATTCTTCCACACCAATTAACCAGCAGCCGTGCGAGCGGCTCCAGTATGCCCCGAATAATTGTTTCAACTTTTCATTAATGGGCAGGTTGTATTCTAAACGCACAACAACTACTTCTTGTTGGCGGTGTTCTCCATATTCGAGCTTTATTTGTGGGCGTTTGTCCAATACTTACTGGTTTTTAGTTCTGATGGTTACCAGTGATAAAAATAAACATAAAAACTATTCCCGCTGCCGGGAAAAAGTATGTTATAGGTCAGGTAATACAAAATGGGCGGGTAAGCTGGCCTCGGGCGGTGAGCCGAAAAACAAGTGAAGTCGGCGTTAAAAGAGTTCGGCTGTTTGAGGAGGTACGACGAGTTCCGAACTCTTAGCCGGCAATACGTAGTTTTTTCGAGTGAAGCGGACGCAGTCTTGGCTTTTCTGCTTACTCTTTGTGCCAAAACAAAGAGTAAAATCCGGCTGATAAGCCAACTGTTAACAGAAGAAAAAAAATCTTACTTATTCAAATACTCTATCTCTATAAGGTGTAGTAGTTTATTCAAACAGAAATAAGCGCTTAGCGAATGGACATCGCTTAGCGTTTAAAAAATCCGAGAAGACCATATCCCCTAAAAGAAAAAGTTCCATCTGTCATCCGACAAATGGAACCTTTCTGTATTCGCTAAAAAATCTGGCTATTTTCTAAACAGCGGATCGGCACCGATCGTCCCCACCAGCTCGGCAAGGTATTGTTTCGATTCGGCATGCGCCAGCATCTGCCCGGCATACTTCTAGCGTGCCACAACATTCAATTCGTCTACAAGCTGTGCATTTTGCTCGTCGGCAATAAATTCTTTCAGGTATTCGATCTGCGATTGGTGGAAGGCCACGTCCTTTTGCTGTTTCAGCGCCAAACGCTCCTTGTACCAGTCAGCTTTCAGCACTTCTTCGCGCTCAAATAACTTCCGCAGTTCCGGATCGTTCATATCCTTTCCTTCGTAGTTTCCGTAGGCCATTACGTGCAACAGCACTTTTAACGGCGGAATAGCCGCTTCCACACTTCCGTCTTCGAAATACGGAAGCGCTGCACGCTGCATAGCTTCTGTGATGTTGTTAATACCGTCCACAAATTCCTCCATTCCCTGTAACTCGGGTTTCAGCATGCGCTCGTTGAATACCGCCAGCGGCTCGTCGAACAAACGGTTCATACAGCGGAAAGCAAAATTTGGCGTAATACGATAGCCCAAACGACTGGCCAGTACTTTTTTCCCGTTGTACTCAAAATCTTCGAGTTTCTCCAGACAGCCGTTCTCGATCAGTTTTTTCGGATCGCGGTCTTCGGGTACCAAACGTGCCCAAATCTCCGGAATCAGGATACTGATGTCGTGGTCGAAGCGGTTTTCGGTGCCAATGTAACCGGCAGCCGAGCTAAAACCATTGTATTCGGTCAGAATGTATGAAAGCAAAGCGTTATTCAAATCGGTAGTGGGTACCAGCATGTTGAACGGACCTTTGGTGAGTGCTCCTTCCAAACCTGCACCGGTTGTTGAAGGCGACTTTCCGGTGATACTGGCGACAAAGTCCATAAACAACTCAGGCAACTCCTGGTAGTGGATCGGGTTGTACACCGCAAGCGGGCGGATACCCGAAGCTTTGTCGGCCGGATTGTTTCTTCTCCCCGGCAAAACAGCATTCACAGGCCAGTGCACCGGATCCTGCGGCTGGATTTTACGGAACAAACGAACGCCGATATCCGCCAGGTACGAATCCTGTGTTTCTTCCTTGAAAATATTCCGTTGCAGGTAACGCGGGTTGTTGGTGGGCACCCCATCTACAATGCGGGTATGAGAAGGCGTTACAAAATAATGGCTGCTATCGCTGTTGGCCACCGATGTAATAAACTCCTTCACCGGCTCGGTATATTTTTCAAAGCTGATGGCGTTATCGATCAGGTCCTGTGCATTCTGACGGGTAAGCGGCTCGTAGTTGGTCAGGAACGTGTTGTTGTCCACAATTTCCCGCTCGGCTTCTTTGTCGTACCCCCGAATAACCGCTTCGTCCGGGCGTTGGAACAGGTAACTTTCGCAGTTGGCGACCAGTTTCACACTGTGGTTCGAATATTCCATGTTCAGGTTGCTCAACCTGCCGGCCGGAACCGTAATCGTAGCCGAAATATCGTCTTCGGTCTGAATTTTCATAGACGGAACAAAGTCGGAACGCAGTTTATGCAAGTACCATCTTCCTTCGGAATTGAAACCAATACGGACGTAACTAGCAGTAATAGGGTTGTGTTTGTAACGCAACACATTGCCCGGGCGCCCGTTCACAATTTCTACGTTAAACAGCTCGCGCCATTTAATATCCCGCTCTTCGTTTCCGCGGTAATGCCTTTTTACAAAGAAAGCCAAAGTACGCACGTGTTCGGGTATTTCAGTCAGAAAACGGTTGTACTCGTCGCTGTACTGATCCGACGGAGTAAGCAGTTTCACTGCCGATCCAAGGGTACGTTCCTTGCTGAGGAATGATCTTGAAGGTGCGGCATCCGGGCGAATGTTTTTCCAGCGGTTGGAATAATTGTAGTTGATGATTTCATCCACTTTGTCTTCGGCTTCCTCCAGGTTATCGATGTAGAAAGCTCCAAATTTAATCGCGTTTTGCATCGATTTGGAAATTTCGGATTTTCCACCACCCGAAACCGTGCTGGGCTTGTGGCAGAACACTCCTTCCGGGGCTGTGTCGATAATGCGCCACATGGCCTGGGTTGGGTGTTTTACCAGCTGGAACTTATGCCCGGTTGGATGCACATATACTTTTCCGGGAGAAAGTTTTAAACTGTAATCCTGGTTTTTGTAGCTCCAGCTCACCGAGCTTTTTTCCACTTCTATGTCCGCATTCTCCGGAATGTAAACAATATCGGGGTATTTTTTGTCGATGGCGTAGTTGCCCTTTTGCAGGTCAATTCTGTCGGCCAGCAGTTTTTTAACCTCGTCAAACGAATAAGGCTGATCAAATTTTTTGGTGAAATTAGTTCCAAACACGCTGTCGCTCATGTTTCCGCGCGGGAAAGCAATGGCTCCGCCTGCATGTTCTTCTTCCACTAAGCCGAAAAGGTTGGCCGAGTAGCTGATCTGTGTTTTTATCTCCTTTTTTGAATATCCGTAATAGTTATCGGCAATCAGCGTAATCACCACCCCGCGGTCGTCGCGGCAGGTAATTTTAAACGCTCCCCCGTCGTTGTAAAGTTCGTTCTCGTCTTTCCAGCACATGCCTTCCCTGCGTTGACGCGCCGAAGCATCGTCGTAATGTGGCAGTCCCACATCTTTTTTCTTCAGTGTGATAAGCTGCGGAGCCAGAATAATACAGCCGGTTGTTCCGGTCCAGTGCTCCACATCCAGGGCCGCGTCGTTTACGGCCAGGTTGTGGTCGCCGGCATTGCCAAAAATGGTTTCCACAAAATCGAGGTTACTCACCAGGCTACCCGGGGCAAAAAAACGAATCTCCATGCTTTTCCGGCTGATCACGCCTTTTACTTCGGGGCAAACCACCGGGCGCAGCAACAGCGACACCATTACTTTGGCCTGTTTTTCCTGGCTCGAAGTAAAAGGCAGCACCTTCAATTCGTCCGAAGGGTTCAAAGCTGCATGCAACAAGTGCGCAAACGTAATTTTTGGAACTTCTTTTTTATCGAGCGGAACAGGCAGGCCGCCTCTTACGATGTGAAAGGTACCTTTTGTCGTACGTTTGTCGTGTGCCGGGTTGTTCAGAATCCCCTGTTTTAAACGGTACGAGCTCAAAAGGCTGCTTTTGAATTCTTCGCCATCAGGCGGCAAACTTAACTCGCGCGCCATTCCCTTTTGGTTCAGCACCAGCGTATCGTTGGGTAAACGATTGTTTTTATTGAAATCCACCTCTTTCAGGTAATCATCAATAAAATTCTGAATACGTGTGTCAACCGGAGAAAGATGCCCGCTCAGCAACCTCGATTTCTGGCGAAAGCTGTTGATCAATCCTTCGGTAAGCCCCAAAAACTTGGCATTGGCATATTTTTTATCCGAGTCAGAATCGTCGTTAAACACCGGCTGTCCGAGCGAAGCCAGTTGCAGATTGATGAACTGAATCATGTCGCGCCTGTCGCGCAGAATCTGCTTCCGTGATTTATTTAAAAACTGAGAATTTTCCATATTTCTAATTTTACATTTATCCTAACTACTTATTCTCACCTTGCAAACCAGTCAATTTACAATTTCCGTTGGCGAACGGGGAACATGTTCTTCGGGTTATTCACTTTGTTGAAATTCATGTTTTTCTGTCTATCTGTTACTTCCTGGCTTAAAGGAAAAGAACACTTTTACCTGCTTCAAAAACCTGTTACAGGATAAGCTTTGTTCTTTAAACACTAAAATTACACAATTCAGAACGATTATAGATAAAAGCAAAGCCCGTAATTGAAGATTTAACGGAATCTTGTTTAGCGTACTATTTCACTATTCTTACTCCCGCAACGTTTTAAACAAGTTCACTGTTTATATTTGACCATTGACAGGATCAGTCAGTTAATTAACTGATTCAATTTCAACAAAAGATGAATCGTTTTACGTACGAAAAGTTTTTATCATCTTTGTGCAAATTTTTTCGGAACAAAGAAATGTCATTTAATTCTGACCAGATTATATTTCTTATCAATCCGTCATCCGGAAATGGTGATTATCTGAGGATTATTAAAGCCATTCAACAAAACGATGATGCGATAGACCACTTTATAACCGGAAGCAAGGAAGAGACGAAAATCTTTCTGGAAACCATCGACCCAAAATACAAGGTGCTTGTGATTTGCGGCGGAGACGGAACCATAAACAGTGTACTCAGGTACGCCGTAAACTCGGGGCTTGTATTTGCCGTGTTGCCCAATGGTTCGGGAAACGGATTTGCACGGGAACTGGGCTTCAGAAAAGATGTTGCATTTACGATCGACCGGATAAAAAAAGGTCGTACGCAGGAAATTGATGTGCTAAAAGTGAACGACAATTATTGTTGCAATGTGGCCGGGATTGGCTTCGACAGTTATATTGCCAAACAGTTCGATAGAAACCCCCAAAGAGGCCTGCTTGGTTATGTTGTCGAAACCATCAAAGGGTTCACGAATTATCGGGGGGTAGATGCTACTTTAACCCTTAACAATACCACCGAAGAAGGTAGCTATTTTATGATCTGTTTTGCCAACACACGGCAATTTGGCAACAACGCAGTTATAGCTCCTAATGCCAATCCTTCCGACGGTTTGATTGATGTGGTGGTCATCCGGAAGTTTCCCAAGGCATTGATTCCACTCATTGCTCTTAGGTTGCTTTCGGGGAAAAGCAAGAACTCCAAATACATCCGGTATTACAAAACCGACACAGTCAGAATTGACACCCGGTACTCTCTTTTCCACACCGATGGAGAGCCGCTGGTTAAAACAAGTACGACTTTGAATGTCAAAATTTCGGACACGATCCAACTAATACAAACACAAAATTGAAACCTCTCGTGCCGCTACAAACAAGGTTTAATGGGTTCACTTCAATAATGTAGTTGTTAAATAGTTTTACACATAAATTTTGGTTACTCTAAAAATGAAGAAATCTAAATTCCCCCTGGGATTATATTGAAATTATGGTTGGTTACAATTTAGAGGCACCAGTAGGGCCACAATGACTTTCAGCCTGCCGGCGGCCTTCATCTTTGCCTTGAAGCAAAGACGAAGCAGAAAGTTCAAGGCTGCTTTTGGTCCTTCCCCTACGTTTCGTAAAACCCAAGTTCGGACGGGTGATCTCCTCGCTCCCTCGGAGCTTCCCGCTCTCACTAAGGTTTTGCTTCAACTCCGGGAAACGGCCAAAAGAGGCCGTTCTGTAGATGTAAAGACTTCTACTGAAACAAATCCGCAGTAATTTCACCTCAGGTTAGATTACCTGAAAATCCCATGATATACTTTGTGCGGGCTCGTCAAAAATCCGTCAGTCGGGCTAATTGCTTGCATTGAAAATACGCAAAGGTTTTTTTTGACAAGATTTTTGGTTCCTTTTCATCGAATGGAAAAGGAACTGCCTGTCTGGCATAAAGACGAAAGATGCAGGGATAAGCTATCGTTAAATTTTTCTCCACCTACTTTTAATGTGATTCTATTTAAGAACTACATTATTCGTATGATCCCAGAATACAGGTATACTATTCAAAATTACCATGATTTGTCAGCTGACGGTTTGTAAGGCGTTCAAAATGTTGGTAAAACAAGTTCTCGCAAAGGCACAAAAGAAGCGCAAAGATCGCAGAGTGCTTCCATCAGTTTCTGCTTTTGCGTTCTTTTGCGTAAACCTTGGCGCACTTTGCGTGAAATTTGCTTTTGGCCCCTCCATGAAGGAAGAATTAAGTTACCAACGAATAATACTTTCATTTCTGTTGATGATTCCTCGCAATCATGATGGTTTTATTTACTTACATTTGTTTTTACTGAGCGGCAGTCAACATCCGTTCATGTTTTCTGTTGTAATAACATTGTTTTATAAATAGCACTATGAAGATTATCTCCTGGAATGTAAACGGCATCAGAGCCGTAGCTCAGAAAAACTTTTTCAACGATCTCCAGCTTATGAATCCTGACATATTGTGTCTTCAGGAAACCAAAGCACAGGACGACCAGGTAGCTGAAACCCTGGCCAGCATCAACGATTACCACATTTATTCCAATTCGGCCGAGAAGAAAGGCTACTCAGGAACAGCCATTTTAAGTAAAACTGAACCACTTGCCGTAACCCGCGATATGGGAATCGAAGATCACGACCAGGAAGGCAGAATCCTTTGCCTGGAATACGAAAAGTTCTACCTGGTTACCGTTTATGTCCCCAACTCGGGCAGCGAATTAAAACGGCTGGATTACCGGCAGGATTGGGACAAAGCGTTTTTTGATTACCTGAAAAACCTGGAGAAAACCAAGCCGGTAGTTGTTTGCGGCGATTTTAACGTGGCGCACAAAGCCGTTGACCTGGCCCGCCCGAAACAAAACTATAACAAATCGGCCGGCTATATGCAGGAAGAAATCGACGGAATGGACCGCTTTGCACAAGGCGGACTAACCGATACTTTCCGGCATTTTTACCCCGATGTCAGCGATAAATATTCGTGGTGGAGTTACCGCGCCGGAGCACGTGGCAAGAACATCGGCTGGAGAATCGATTACTTTTTGGTAAGCGAAAGTTTCCTTCCCGAGGTAAAAAACGCCTTCATCCTCGACCAGATTATGGGTTCGGACCATTGCCCGGTAGGGATTGAGTTGGTGTAATACCTTTTCTGAAACAAAATAATTACACTCTATTTCTAAAAATGAGACTTTAAGCACTTCAAAACCGCAATTTTGAAAATATAATCTCATAAACAACTGCCGTAAAGACTCAAGTGAAACTAAGTTTGCTACTTCCTCGTGGTTTTTAAAAACGACCTGGGGTTTTCACCGATGTGTTGGGTGAATAGCCTCGAAAAATAAAACGGATCTTTATACCCCAGTAGAAAGGCGACTTCTTTAACATTTAACGATTGATTGGTTAACAGGCGGATTGCCTCCTGCATTTTCAGTTTGATAAAATAATCGAGCGGCGACGCCCCCGTTTTATTCCGGAATAATTTGGAAAGATGCGATTCCGACAGGTTTACATGGCGCGCAATTTCATGAATTGTCAAAGTTTCTTCCAGCTTGTCAGCCATAAAAAAAATGGCCCGGTCAACCGGGTCCGAACTTTGGACTCCCTTTGCAGCCCGGTAGGTGTTAACATAAAAAAAAGAAGCCAGCAATCCATTCAGACACAAATTACTGTACTCCATATTTTCGTTGATAAACCCCGATTCCATTACTGTCAGTATCTCGTTAAACAAACGAATCCGGTCGTCGGTGCGGGAATCAGAAGAATGGGGCAATGCGTTTATTTTGCCAAAATAATCTTCGAAAGCGGAGCTTCTTTTTCCGCCAAAATGAACCCAGTAAATCGACCACGGCGCCTGGGCGAAAGACCAGTAAGAATGCGGCAATTCAGCGGGAATCACAAAAAAGGAATTGGGCGTAATCGAAAATGCCTGGTTATCTACGTCTATCGTACCAAAACCGTCGACACAATAAATCAGAATATGCTCGCCAATGCCATTTTTTCGCTGGCGAAAATGATTTTTGGCATTCGGATAAAAGCCTATATCGCTGAAATACAACTGACCAAGCCGGGTGTTTCTTTTCACATATTCAAGCTGATTTTTTGACAACACCACACTCCGGTCGCCAAAAAACCGGTCTTCTTTGCCCATTTCAGGACTTGTCCCGAACTTATCGTGTGTCATTTCTTTTGCTTTCATCCGATCAAGAATTAAACTGAATCATCCATTCATAAAATCTAGTACTTAACTCTGCTACCTTTAAATATCATCTAAAATTAGTATAAATCTGCAACATAAATCAATTCAGGTAGAATAGCCTTAAATTCTACAATAATCGGATTATACATGAAATAATAAAATTATCCATTGAAGAAAATACAGCGGATCACTAATTTCGAAATGTCGATTGTCCGGCAATTTTGGAAACATCTCCGCAACAAAAAAAGTGAACGAATGAATAAAACCAGCCTGCTTTTACTTTTCTCATTTTCAAAAGAAGGCGAAA
>JBKDZK010000867.1:0-2481 GCA_047971205.1 Draconibacterium sp. | reverse complement strand
CGTTTTCTGTTTGAGGGGAAAGAAACCATGATTCCCTTGCAACTGGAAGTGAAGCTGATCGAGGAGTTTTTGGATATTCACCGCTTTGCATTAAGCGAGCGGCTGAAAATAAATTTTGTGGTTACCGGGAACCTAAAACCCTTTGTGGTTCCTCCTCTTTTGCTGCTACCCTTCATCAACGATTTGTTAAAAATTGTTTACGAGTGTAACAATTTGTTCGAAACAACAGTCCTAATAAAAGCGGAACGAAAGTACCTGTTGTTTTCTTTTACCATGTGGAGCGAAAACAGTTTCCGTTTGAGCGACAACGACAACATGGAGATTACAAAACAGCGGCTGAATTACCGGTTTCGGGGCAAACATCGCCTGATTGAAAATATCGACGACAACTTCAGGGAGATTAGCCTCGAAATTTATTCTTAGAACCTGTAACATTTTTTAGAGAATAACTACTTATTCGTGAGCAGAAAACAGAAAACAAAAGCTATTCGTAAATTACCATGAAAACTAAATGCCTCATTGTCGATGATGAGCCCCTCGCACGTGATTTGATGCGAAGCCACATCGAAAAACTAGAAAATTTTCAGATTGTAGCCGAATGTGGCGATGCCATGAAAGCGCTTCGGGAACTCCACAACCACAGCGTTGATCTGATGTTTATGGATATTCAAATGCCGCAGATTACGGGCATTGAGTTTTTAAGAACGCTAAAAAATCCTCCGAAAGTTATTATTACCACTGCCTATCGTGAGTATGCGATTGATGGTTTTGAACTGGATGTGGTGGATTTTCTTTTAAAGCCGATCACTTTTGAGCGTTTCCTGAAATCGGTCAACAAATATTACCAAATTAACCTCGAAGATAACCAGAATGTGAAACCGGTTGCGGTAAATAGCGCCATGGACGAAGCGTTTATTTATGTGAAAGAAAACAAGAAAGTGCTAAAAGTACACCTGAGTGATATTTTGTACGTGGAAGGATTAAGTGAGTATGTTCAGATATACACCGACAGCCGCAAGATCATTACCAAATGCAGTATGAACCACATGGCTGATAAACTTCCGGATACCAATTTTATGCGTATTCATAAATCGTACATTGTTTCGCTGTCGCGAATTGAAGCCTTTACTTCCAGCAGTATTGAAGTGCCGGGAAAAGAACTTCCGATCGGGCGGAGCTACAAGAATTCGGTTATCGAAGCATTGCAGATTCAGGGTTGAAATTCGGTTGTATCACTGCCTTCAAATAGATTCCAAAGCCTCAGAATGCCCGAATTGGCCGGGTACAGTGATTTAACAGGAGAGAGTCCAAGTATTTTTGTCCGTATTTTGTTTACAGCCAGCAGGTTTCTGCCGGCTGATTTGCTTTTGGTAGTTGAAGCAGCTACCAAGGCCAATACCGTTTTTAAGGTGGTGGCCCTTACCCGGATGGTGTGCTTCGAGAATTTGGCCGGATGAAGATGAATGTAGCGTTCTTCCTGATCGCCTTTTTTGATCAGCCAGTCAGAATCGTCCGACAAGCTGATTTTCTTCCAGTCGGATTTTCCCAGCCACGCGCAAAATGTGCATTGATCCCTGATGTTTTGCTTTTCAAAGTAGGCTTTACATTCGTTGCAGATGTTTGAAACACTTAGTTCTCCCAGATAAAAATCAGTTAGGTTATTTCCGATCGAAAGCAGCTTTTCATTGATTTGTTCCGGCGTGTTCCATGTCTTTACTTCATCAAGCAAAAAGCGAAAGTGATGCTTGTAGGGATTAAAAGTTATCGGTGGTGGAATTTCTGCCTGCATCTCGAACGCTTTGGAAACAATTCAATAAATTTACTGAAAACACAAAAATGGCTCTTTTACCAATTCATAAATTTTTTATTCTGAATGGTGAACTAAAGACCAACGATCAGTTTCAACCGGCAGAAAATGAAGGCGGAGTGTACGAAGTCATTCGGATAGTGGATGGAAAACCGCTTTTTTTAGAAGAACACCTGGTGCGTTTTAAGCGGTCGGCTGAAATAGCGGGTTGGGAAATCCGACATTCCGAAACGGATGTCAGCAATTATTTGCAGAATTTGATCCGGGAAAATAAGGTATACAACGGGAATGTGCTGGTTTCCTGCAAAGTGAATCTGAAGGCCTTTTTTATTGCCCATTCTTACCCCACTAAAGAGCAATATCGGTCGGGAGTTGAGTGCGGGCTTTTGCATGCAGAGCGGGAAAATCCGAATGCCAAGGTTTTTCAAACCACGGTTCGCGGGCGTGCCAACCAAATGATAGCAGAAAAAGGATATTACGAGGTGTTGCTGGTCGATCACAACCAAAATATTACCGAAGGGAGCCGCAGCAATGCATTTTTTATAAAAGGGAGCCAGCTGATTACGCCTCCTTCAGAAAAAGTATTGTTGGGAGTTACTCGGCAAAAAGTTATTCATTGTGCCCGGAGTTTGGGCATTGATGTAAAAGAAGAAGAAATCTCGCTTACTCGTTTA
>JBKDZK010000866.1:0-1513 GCA_047971205.1 Draconibacterium sp. | reverse complement strand
TGCGGCAGTTGTATTACGAAACCAGCACAGATGGGAGCCACTGGACCGACGACAGATTGCTGGCTGCCATCCCGGTTAAGGAAGGTGAAAAATCGGGCCACTACCAAACCAGCGCCGTTTTTCAAAATCAAAAGCTAGGTACCTTTTTCAACCGGCACCCACAGGGAAATGTGGACAAACGAACCGATTTGTACTACGTTCAAACCGAAGACTTTGGGAAAACCTGGACAAGTGTCAACGGGGAAACGCTGGAATTACCCTTGCTGAAAATCAAAAATCCAGCACAGGTTATTGACTACGCTGTGCAAGAGAAAAATGTGTACATGAAAGATATGGGATTTGATAAAAGCGGAAATCCTGTTTGCCTGTACATTCGCAGCAATGCCCACGAACCTGGCCCGGTAAGTGCGCCTTACGAATGGTGTATCACACGATGGGACGGTAAAGATTGGCAGACTTCGGTAGTTACCGAATCGGATCACAACTATGATATGGGCAGTTTGTACATCGACAAAAAGGAATGGAAGATTGTCGGTCCGACAGAACCCGGCCCGCAGAAATGGGGTGTAGGCGGCGAACTGGCTGTTTGGAGCTCAACCGACAAGGGAGCCACCTGGCAGAAAGTAAAAATTTTAACGCACGATAGCTCTTTAAGCCACTCTTATGTAAGGCGCCCTGTGAATTTTAAAGCGCCGTTCTGCTTTTTCTGGGCCGATGGAAATTCGCATGAATTCAGTAAGTCGGGACTCTACTTTGGCGATTTTGAGGGGAATATCTGGAAGCTCCCTTATGAAATGAAGGACGATTTTGTTAAACCAACTAAAATTAATTAATCATGAGAAACCTCGTTGTGTTTATGGTACTCATCAGCTTTTCGCTGCATGGTTTTGCTGAAGAAAAGCGCGATTTACTTCAAAAAGAAGCGACTAAAATCGATCTGGCAGCTTCGCTGGTGAAAAACTTTTTGGAGTTGAATTTTCCAACGTATGAAAACCGCAGTTTTTGGAACAATCTTCCTGCAGAAATCCGGAATGAATATATAGCAGATGCCGAGGAAGCGCTGGATTACAACTGGCCGGTGGTAAAGGCCACCGATTACCTGGAAATCATTCGCTCGGGCGACCGCCGTCAGGGGGCATATTCGGCGCCGCAAAGGGTACTTCTTGCACTGGTAATGGGAGAACTGGCTGAAGGGAAAGGTCGTTTTACCGACCAGATTGTGAACGGCGTTTGGTACTATAGCGAGCAAACCTGGTGGGGCTGGTCGGCGCATTTAACAGCTCAAAAGGCACCGCATGGTTTGCCCGATGCTGACGAACCGGTTATCGACCTGGGCGTTGGCGAAATTACCAACATCCTTTCGTGGACATGGCTCTTGTTCAAAGACGAATTCGACAAAATTCACCCGCTGATTGCCAAAAGGTTGAAAAATGAGATTATGAAAAAAGCGGTGATTCCCTATTACGAACGCAATGATTTCTGGTGGCAGGGCCTGGATGGGAGCAGATCTGTA
>JBKDZK010000865.1:0-2342 GCA_047971205.1 Draconibacterium sp. | reverse complement strand
CTTTAATTCTCGCTATTTTTAGCTTATCGTAGGCGGTGGTTTGGTGTCGCATCCAGGCGATAGCCGCCTTGGCCGCTCTTTCTTCCAATGGAATGAGTTGTGTTCGCGCAACGGTGCCACTTCCCACCGGAATGGCATGTTGGGTAATTGCCTGTGCCATTTGCTGGGCAAGTGTTGCATAAGACGCATGAAAATCCAGGTAGTTCACAACCGCTTGCAAAAACTCACCTTCATACAACTGTTGCTTTTTTTCCCGTCGCTGAATATCGGCAGCTCTTTTCTTTTGGTAACCTTCCGTGCTTCTTACTGCGGCAACCTGCTGTTTGGCTGTTGCTATGGTATCAGTTGGTGCCCAAACTCCTTTGGAGATGGTCTTTCGTCCTTTTTTATACTGAACACGCCAATAATTTCCTTGTGCCGTTACCTTGCGGGTAACTCCTGCATCGCCCGCTGGTAGAAAACTCCAGCCTGCGGGAGGAGTGACCAACTCTCCCTGTTCGCCAATTAATTGTCCGTTTTTTCCGGGAGCAACTATTTTTATATTGCTAGTCATGATGATCGATCGTTAGATTTTTGAACTGTCATTCTTCTTCTTTCCGGTTTTCCTCTTTGCTCTTTTCCTACTCCTGTGCCTTCGCCTTTGCCTGTACTTGTCACGACTGCCTCCGTTTTACACCTCGCAGGGCCTCGGCGGTCCACGGATCATCAGGCCAGGCATGTTTCGGATAACGCCGTTTAAGTTCTTTCTTTACTTCGAAATAGGCATTGTTTCAGAAGCTTTTCAGGTCTGAAGTAATCTGCACCGGTTTAAATCCCGGGGAAAGCAGGTGCATTAAAACATTGACTTGCCCGTTGTTGACTTTGGGAGTATCATCCATACCAAATACCTCTTGTAAGCGCACCGCCAACACCGGGGCTTCGCCATTGGACTGATAAGACAGCTTGGTGGCCGAGCCACTGGGTACTTTTAGCTTTTGTGGAGCTAATTTATCAAGCATTTGTTGTTGCTCCCGGCTTAAATGATAATGCAAGGCATTTTCGAGATCAATCTTTTTTAGATCTTCTGTCTTGCGGACATTTTGGAGGTAAGGCGTTAACCAATTCTGATTGGTTTGTAGCAGGTTTTCAGTTGAAACATCCGGCCATTGCGCTTCCGGATTCCAGTGTCGCAAACTCATCACCCGGTTTTGCCATTGGGTAACGCGTTCATCAAAGTTTAACAGGTGTTTACCTTCTTTGGATATGGCTTCTGTAAGGACCGTTAAGACTTGATCGCTATCTGGATTTGGGAGTGGTTTTGATTGTAAAACAATGCCCCCAATTCGGAGTTCTTTTGTTGCAATCAATCCGCCTTTCTTGCTGTCCCAGGCAATCACTTCCCGCTCTTTCACCAAAGGGGCTAAATCTGTTGGATTGAGGGGCGATGCCAGAAAAATGGATCCCATGCCTTCCCGGGCGTTCAAATGGGCAACTGCAAGCCAGGCTTCGTGGGCAAGTTCGTCTTTATGTCCGGCCATGGCAATGTTGCCATTCGATAATTGAAACTGCGCATTGTTTCCGGGACGGGCAAAAGCAATACGTTCGGGGTAGGCATAAACTAGCAACAGCCCTGTTTCGTAAGGATTCACCATTTCGTTGCTTGGTTCGCAACCGATAACGTTTCGGTACGACTCCGCAACTTTCTCAATCCGTTTTATCTTTTTACTGATGCGTTGAGACGAGCGCTGCTTGCGTAGAGCTTCAATGCGAAGGTTAATATCAATGCCTGCTTCCCGGCCTAGCGGATCCCGTTCTTCCAGAATAGCAGCCAGGTCAGTTGCCAGGGAAACATGGCCGTTATCCTGTGCCATAATCAGCATGTGAGCAATACGGGGATGACACGGTAGTCGGTGCAATTGCTTGCCCAGAGCAGTGATCTTTCCATCCTCAAGAGCTTCCAGCTCATGCAATAATTCTGAGGCTTGTTTAAAGGTTCGATGGGGCGGTTCATTGAGCCAGCAGAGTTGCTCCGGTTCGGTCACTCCCCATTGGGCCAAATCCAGAACCAGACTGGCTAAATCTGCTTCCAGTATTTCCGGCGTACGTTGTTCAGCAAGTTGTTCGTGGGCGGCTTTGGTCCACATGCGGTAGCAGCTGCCAGGGCCTAGCCTGCCGGCTCGTCCGGCTCGCTGATCGGCCGAATCTTTGGGAACCTGAACGGTTTCAAGATGTGATAAGCCGGTTCGGGGATTGAAACGCGAGACACGTGCATAGCCTGAATCAACTACCACTTGCACGCCTTCAATCGTAAGGCTGGTTTCAGCAATTGAAGTGGCCAAAATAACTTTGCGTTTGCCTTTCGG
>JBKDZK010000864.1:0-1837 GCA_047971205.1 Draconibacterium sp. | reverse complement strand
GGTGCAAAATCCGAACACATTGATGTGATGGTAAAAACCGTTGGCGCTAAAATGAAAGTCAAAGCATCGGGAGGAATCCGCAGTTGGGAAGATGCTGTGGCATTTTTAGACCAGGGAGCTGACCGGCTGGGAGTAGGATCAACCGAAACAGTGCTGAAAGGCGGTGTGGCCGATGGGGACTACTAGGAAACAGCCTCATTTTTTTTCGCGAAAAAAACAGCCATATTTGTGCGTCGTTTAACTGAAATGTTGAAGAAGGAACTTGGTTTCTTTTCTGCATTTTGCGATTGACAGGGATTGGGAATGTATTTTTTAGACGGAGACAGAATTTATATAAAACCGGAACGTGCGTGTTCTACACTTGAGGAGCAAGTGGAGAGCTGTTGCATAAAGTTGCTGAAAATCAATTCGGGGAAGCGCATTTTTAAGCTCAACTTTTTTGTTGATACCGAATCGGATGAGGCTTATGCCGCACTTCGTGCCCAGGTAAAAAAACGTGTTGCCGGGTTATTTCCCGAAAACATTCTGCTGTCGTTTATTGCGCAACCCCCGCTTACCTGCAAAATCATTGTTGAAGCTTTTTATTACGATCCGGCAGTGTGGCACATGCAGTCGGTTTCGGAAGGAGAAAACGGAACAGCCATTTTTCAGAATGAAGATACCCGGATACTCGTGGGAAACGTTCGGTCCAACCAGAGTATTTCCTGCCGGGGCAATTCTGAAAAAGCGTTTGAAACGCTGAGCGATGTTCTTGAAAAAGCAGGTTTTAACTTTGAAAACATTGTCAGGCAGTGGAATTACCTGGAAAACATTTTGGGTTTCGACGAAAAAGAGCAACGTTACCAGGCTTTTAACGATGTGCGCTCGCTGTATTACGGTTCGGTTTTCGAAAACAACGGATACCCGGCAGCTACCGGAATTGGCATGAACAGGGGAGGTGTGATCATTGAGTTTGTGGCTGTTAAAGGAGAAGGAGTAATAACATCTCCGGTTGATAACCCGGAACAGATTTCGGCACATTCCTACAGCGAAAAAGTGCTGGTGGGCGAGGAGTGCCTTGCAAAAACCACCCCCAAGTTTGAGCGGGGGCGGTACTTCAGTTACGGCAGTAAAAAACAGATTTTCATTTCAGGAACCGCCTCCATTACAGGCGAAAATACAGTAGGAGTTGGGGATCCCGTTCTTCAAACCGAAGTAACCATTCAAAACATAGAACGTTTGTATTCCGGTGAAGTTCTTCAGCAACTATCGGATGAAAAGCTGGAACCCAAATACGGACACGCCCGGGTATATGTTAAAAACCGGAAAGACTTTCACGCTATCCGGAGAACCTTTAAAAAGCATTTTGGGAACCTGCCGGTGGTTTATATTATCGCTGATATTTGCCGGACGGACTTACTGGTTGAGATTGAGGGGAAAGTAATTCTTGAATAGATACGTTTTTAAGTCGTCACCCCACTCTCAGATAATTCTCATACTAGGGTGACGACTTTAGCTAATTAAAAATCTGTCCTAACTAAAAAGTTGGTTCTGCGGGTTATTCATTAATTTGCTTTCATAAAATATCTAATTATTCATAATTTCTCCAATATTATTTATGTCATATACAATTATTACCGTTTTATTTGATCTTACCTGGAAGGTAAGGGTTGAAAGGTAACCTTGTGTTGTATAGCCGTTTATTTGATAGTTTCCAATATTTAGCGGAATAGAAACTTCTTTTTTGTTTTCATAGGTTATATTGCACACTGGGTTTGTTGTATCCTCAAGGGCATATATCCGTATCTTTTGAATAGCATTGGTGGAATTTATTTTTAAAGTTCCTTCAAAATCAAAG
>JBKDZK010000863.1:0-2078 GCA_047971205.1 Draconibacterium sp. | reverse complement strand
GGTCGTGCCCGGACTTATCTGGAGGGAGTAAGCCCCATCCATATTGGTTACAGTACCCGTGGTTGTGCCTTTAACGAGCACATTGACCCCAGGCAAAGGTTCTCCTTGACTGTCGGAAACCGTCCCACTTACACTAACTGTTTGAGAATGAGCTAAAACATTACATAGAAGCCCCGAAACCAAAAACATGATTTGAATTGTTTTTTTCATAAATTAGTTTTTGAATTAGTTAAAAATTCTTTTAAATGAAAAGCAGTAATGCTTTAAGCAAAACAAGCAGTAGCACAAAAAATAAAATAATCAGTACTTTTTGTATCAGTTTATGCCTGGTTTGAACCTGCTTCATTTGCTTTTCGTTTTATCATGCTAACTTAGGCTGATATGATTAAACGGACAAGGCCGGATTTATATGGAATTAGCCGGAAATCCGACAATAAAAGGAAACAAATTCGTTTATCTATCAACACAAACTCAACATAAGAAACAAGTAAATTATTCCTAAGTACATGACAAAAATTAAAAATATCAATACCTGTTTGGTTTTCAGCATTCAAAAGTATTCTGGCAACGAAAGACAGCCCGTGATTGAAGATACTCTTGGCCATAGGATTGCAATGAGTGCTGGAGCTGGGCAAGCGTTAAAAACGATGTTTGAAATTGGAAGTATGAAAAATCATATTTACAGAACAAGAGGAATGAATATAATGGATGGTACAGGCGGGGCAAGTATGGGATTCATGAGAGATGGAAAATATATGCCAATAAATGCTATTACAGCAGAAGATATAAGCGATGACTTGGTTAACAATGGAGATAAGAATGTGCGGCGCTACACAGGCGAAGATGCAAAGAAAATGTTTAATGAACCCTCCCGTTTCTTGTGTTGCTCCCCTCCGGCCTTAAGCCTTTATGCATCAGTCCTCCTAATCTTATGGTTGGGCAAACTCATCGGCCAGTTTATCGATCTTCTCAATCCCCAAATCTTTAGAAGCCACGATCATGCGGTATTTAAATACGGTCGATTCGCCTTTTATAAGCTGAAAGTTCAACTCCTCTTTCCCATCAGAGAATATCTTCTGCCCCAAGGGGTTGGCAGAGAACAGCCCATATCCACGGGCATGCCAGTAGGTAGGGTAGCCCACATTGGACGGGTTATCAACAATTATCAACGACAGGTCTTCGGTGTTTATGTGTCCCGAGAGTTTCATCCAGCGACTGCGGGTACCCCATACTTTTTCCCCTTCAGTTCCATCGGCACTCCGATAATTACCGGTGATATTGCTGTTGTCCATTTCTTCTACCCGGGTAACCACGCCGTGCGAATCGACCAAATCGGTAGGTTTGTCCGATGGCAGTTCCAGTTCGCGGGCTACCCGGATGGCAAACATCCCCTCTTTATTGTCGGTAAAACGAACGGTATCGGCTACTGCCTTTAGGGTAGTGGTGCGGTCGATAAGCCAAATGTCGGGGCTGGAGGCAATAAAATCAAACCGGGTACTTTCCTGTAGCAATACCTGGTTGTCTGGCGACAGCCATTCGGAAGAGGTGAGCAATACGCCTTTTCCTTCCCCGCTTTCGGCCTTGTCTATCGAACGGTGCAGGATAGTGCCGTAAGCGCTTCGCTTTTCCTCGGGAATAGCCTCGGAATTGTTCCAAAAATCCAATCCGTTGACATCGCCATAATTGAACCAAATGCCCACATGGTGCGGGTGATCTGCCCTGTCGCCTTCTTTTTCTTCCATCGGGAAACTACGCGTGAGGCGGTTTCCGCCCGGGGACAAAAGTGGCCAGAGAACAGGTTTCATTATATTGTCTGGATAGATATAGGTGGTAAACGGTTTTCCGTCTATGCTTACTTCCACCTGGCTCCCGGTATCTGTTATTTTTACTTCCTGCATTTTTTGTTTTTCCTTACATCCGGCCAAAGCCAGAGCGGAACAGAAAAAAAGCACAAAAATACTGTTGCTGTATAATTTCATGTCCTAATTTTTACAAGTTAATTACTTTGCGGAAACTCATTATACTATTTCTGGTACAACATAGCCTGCACGATAGTTGCGTGTAAGCATCAAATCGGC